>QWHP01000526.1 GCA_021404985.1 Actinobacteria bacterium ATB1 | reverse complement strand
AATCGGGCCGATCGAGCCGCTCCATGACCATGCCCACGACGACGTCGTCGGGCACCAGGTCGCCCGCCTCGACGAAGGTCTTCGCACGTTCGCCCATCGGCGTTCTCGTGGCGATCGCGTCACGGAACATGTCACCCGTCGAGATCCATGCGACGTCGTAGCGATCACGGATGCGCTCGGCTTGCGTGCCCTTGCCGGCACCCGGGGGACCGATGAAGATGATGCGCCTCAAAGTGCCCTCACTGCTGGGACTGCGAAGGCGCCATTCTCCACAGTCGGAGACGGCCTGGGCAAGGTGGGACGGCCCGGGCCGGGGTACTCAGCGGCTCGTCGAGAGAAAGCTCTCGTAGTTGCGCATCATGAGCTGGCTGTCGATCTGTTTCATCGTCTCCAAGGCGACGCCGACTGTGATCAGCAAGGACGTGCCTCCGAAGGGGAACTGGGTGATGCCCCAGGCGGCGATGAGAACCACGGGCGCGATCGCAATCGTGGCCAGGTACAGGGCACCCGGCAGGGTGATCCGGTTGAGGACCCGGGAGAAGTACTCGGCGGTCGCCGACCCGGGCCGTATGCCCGGTATGTACCCGCCCTGCTTCTTGAGGAACTCGGCCTGACGCTGAGGGTCGAACTGGATCATGTTGTAGAAGTACGAGAACCCGATGACCAGGAGGAAGTACACGGTGATGTAGAACCAGTTCGTGCTGTTCACGAGGTAGTCGTTCACGAACTCCTGGATCGACTTGCCGATTCCGTCTGCCGGCAGCGCCGAGGCGAACAGCGACGGTATGTAAAGGAGGGACGACGCGAATATCACCGGGATCACACCCCCGGTGTTGACCTTGAGGGGTATGTAGGTCGACCCACCCGCGGTCATGCGCCGGCCTACGATCCGTTTCGCGAACTGGACCTGGATCCTGCGCTCGCCCGACTCGATGAACACGATCGCCACGATCAGGGCGAGGAGGACGAGGATCAGGACGACGAACTTGGCCTGCCCCGCGGACCACACCGCAGCGCCCGCGGCCGGGAGCGACGAGACCACCGACGCGAAGATGAGGATCGACATCCCGTTGCCGACACCGCGCTGGCTGATGAGTTCAGCCAGCCACATGATCAGAACCGTCCCGGTGGTCATTGTCAGGACGATGAGACCGTACTTCCACATCGGCGGATTCGGGCCGAGGATCTGGATGTTGGTGTCCTGACCCTGGGAACCCCCGAACCCGCCGAGGTTCCCGCGTGAGAACAGGTAGGCGAAGCCGCTCGACTGGATCAGAGCGAGAACGAGGGTGAGGTAGCGCGTCCACTGCGTGATCTTCTTCTGTCCGGTCTCACCCTCCTCACGCCACTCCTCGAGCTTGGGGATCACGACTTGGAGGAGCTGCATGATGATCGACGCCGTGATGTAGGGCATGATGCCGAGCGCAAAGATCGCGACGTTGGTCAGGGCTCCACCCGAGAAGAGGTTGATCAGGGAGAGCGCCCCGCCAGTCTGGGCGGCGTTCTGCAGTTTCGTGAGCTCGTCGATCTGGACTCCGGGCGCGGGGATGTAGGAGCCAACCCGATAGAGCGCTATGACGAAGAGCACGAAGAGGATCTTCTTGCGCAGATCCGGGACCTTGAACATGTTGGCGAGCGATCCGATCACCGCAGCGCTCCTTCTGTGTCGAATCGGATCTCGCGCCGACCCGGGGTGAGCTTAGACGACCTCGGCGGTGCCCCCTGCCGCCTCGATCTTCTCCCGAGCTGTCTTGCTGAAGGCATGCGCCTTCACGTCGAGGGCCACGCCGATCTCACCGTCCCCGAGGATCTTGACGAGTCCCTTGTGATGCACGAGACCGCGAGCCTCGAGCACGGAAGGCGAGACCTCGGAGCCGGCCGGGAGGTCGGCTAGCTGGGCGACGTTGATGACGTT
>QWHP01000525.1 GCA_021404985.1 Actinobacteria bacterium ATB1 | reverse complement strand
AATCGTCGGGGCTGCCGGTCTCGAAGCCACAGTGGCCACTCTGCTCGCGGGCCGAACCCTCGCCCTCGCGAACAAGGAGAGCCTCGTGGCCGGAGGGCCAGTCGTGCGCCGGGCACGTGATGCCGGCGGCGGGCGGATCCTACCCGTCGATTCCGAGCACGCCGCATCCGCCCAGGTGCTGCACGGCGAGGGCCTCGACGAGGTCGCAAGGCTGGTTCTCACGGCGTCGGGCGGGCCGTTCCGGGGGCGGAGTAGCAAGGAGCTCGAGCACGTCACCCTGGACGAGGCGCTCGCCCACCCGACGTGGGACATGGGGGCCAAGATCACGATCGACTCCGCAACGTTGTTCAACAAGGGCCTCGAGGTGATCGAGGCGCACGAGCTGTTCGGCCTGGACTTCGATCGGATAGGGGTGGTCGTGCACCCCCAGTCGATCGTTCACGCGATCCTCGAGCTCGTGGATGGTTCCTCGAAGGCGCAGCTCGCGCTACCCGACATGCGCCAGCCGATCGGATGGGCCCTCGCCTGGCCCGAGCGTCTCGACGACCCGATTGGTGCGATCAACTGGGCATCGCTCCCAGAGCTGACCTTCGAGGCGCCCGACCGTGACGCGTTTCCCTCTCTGTCCCTGGCATATGCTGCAGGTCGGGCCGGCGGCACGGCACCGGCGGTCCTGAATGCGGCCGACGAGGAGGCTGTGGATTCCTTCCTCAAGGGCCGCTGTGGATTCCTCGACATACCGAGGGTGGTCGAGGAAGTCCTGGAACGCCACGAACCTCACGAGCCGGCTGAAGTGGCCGAGGTCGTGGAGGTCGGGAACTGGGCACGCCGAGAGGCGAGGGTGCTTCTCGAGGCTCGAGTTCCCTGATGGGCCCGACGACAGGAGACGATTTGCGCGAGCGCCAGGACGCAGGCACCACGGGTTCGGAGTACCGTTCCGAGCACCTGACAACGGGCGACATCCTGCCGGCCGATCTTCCGGGGGCGGAGGAGAAGTACACCTTCGACGGCCAGGCCAACTCGATTCGGGACCCGAAGTCCGACAGGCGAACGGGACTCGTCGTGCTCGCCGTCATGGCGGGTGCTCTCACGCTCGCCAACTTCCTCAACCCCAGCGTCTGGCCTGCCGCGCTTCTATTCGTGGCGTTGATCGTCCCGATGGTGCTTTTCCACGAGTGGGGCCACTACTGGACCGCCAAGAAGTTCGGGATCGCGTCCCGCGAGTTCTTCGTCGGGTTCGGCCCTCGTCTCTGGTCGTTCCAGCGTGGCGACACCGAGTTCGGGCTGAAGGCGTTCTTCCCGCTCGGGGGGTACGTGAAGATCGTCGGCATGAGCCAGTACGAGGACGTCGACCCCCACTTCGAGGGACGCACGTTCAAGGACGCCAAGCGGTGGCAGCGAGCGATCGTCCTCGCAGCCGGGTCTGCGACGCACTTCACGACCGCCCTCGTGCTGATCTTCGTCGTCCTCGCGTTCGTCGGGATTCCCAAGGCGACGACGACCATCGACGTCGTCTCCGACGACTCCCCGGCCGCCTCGGCGGAGTTCCAGCAGGGGGACCGGATCCTGGCAGTCGACGGTGAGGACACACCCGAATGGGAGGACGTCCAGACCGCGCTGCGAAGCCACCCGGACGAGCGCATCCCCATCGAGATCGAGCGAGACGGAGAGTCCCTCGTCATCTACGCAACTCTCGATTCACACACGGAGGGCGAAACGACCGTCGGCTTCCTCGGTGTGAGCCCGAGCGAGGTGAACGAGACCACAGGTGTGCGCGAGGCGGTCCCGCAGACGTTCGCACGCTTCGGCGACGTCTTCTGGGGGAACCTCGTGGCGATCAGAAACACGTTCGCACCCTCGAACGTGGCGAAGATCGCGGATCAGGTTGGCGGCGGCGACAGCCGCACGGACTACAGGTTCAGCT
>QWHP01000061.1 GCA_021404985.1 Actinobacteria bacterium ATB1 | reverse complement strand
ATGTCGATGTGACGGCGCAGGGCGCCGACGGCCTCTCGGAAGGCCTCGACGCTGCCGGGGGTGCCCGGCGAGAGCGCACGGAGGAGTTCCCGCACGCGGGCGTGGTCGGCCTCCAGGGTCTCCACGACGTCGCGCGACCTCGGATCCGAACGGAGCCTCGCGTAGATTCCCCGTTCCTCCCTTGAAGAGTGCGCTTCCACGATCGAGACGAACGCTGCAAAGAGCTGTGCTGCTGCCGGGGACTCGGGATCTGAGGCGTGCTCGAATGCCCGCGCGAGGTCCATGATCTCCTCATGGTCCCGGGTGAGCTGGGCGATGGTCGGCTGCTCACGACAACCGCAGTAGTCACACATGGCGTCGCAGCCAAACGTACGCGCTGCAAGTGCGGGGCATGACCCACCAGGACGCGAACATCACATCGAGCGAAGGAGAGCGTGAATGGGAGCCCTCGACCGGAACATCTGGATCTTCCAGTGGAACCCCTTGTACTGGCCGGCTGGCGAGGGGCTGGCACTGCTCGACGCAGGTGAGATCTCGATCCTGGAGCTCATGGACTCCTGGTACTGCCCGAAGCACAAGGACGAGGTGCGAACGGGCGACATCGCGCTCCTCTGGCGGACGAAGGGCAAGCCGCCGAACGAGAGCCTCTGGGGGATCGTCGCTGCAGGAGTCGTGTCCGGCGAGCTCTTCGAGGGGGACGGCGAGGGTCGCTTCCCGGGACCGTTCGTGCCCCTGAGCCTGACTGTCGACATGCGTGACGAGCCGCTGCTTCGAGCCGACCTGCTTCACGAACCTTCCTTCGCCCGCGCCCCCATCGTGACCCGTCCGCTCGGGACCGTCTTCCGGGTCTCGCCCGAGCAGTGGGAAGCCGTGAAGGCGACCGCCGCACCTGACGTCCGGTCCGCTCTCATCGCGCTCGAAAGCGCCACTCCATCCGGTCCCTGAGGTTCGGATCCGGGGAAGCCCGCTGCGTACGCTGAGGGGGTGGGGCGCATGCGACCGGGAGGACAGGAAACATGAGGAAAGCCGCACGGTGCCTGTTCGGCTTCCTCGCGGTCGGCGCTGTTTGCCTCGCGCTCGCCGTCGCAAGCGAGCGGGCGAGCGCGGACGATCTCCCGGAACCCGGCTGGGTCCACGTCGAGCGCGCTCCGGACCGGCGCCCGTACCTTGCGGATGAGTCCGGACGTGAGCTCCTCCTGCGCGGCACCAACACGACGGGGATCTACCAGAACTACGACGACGTCTGGCACGACCCCGACGTCCCCGCGAAGCCGGTCGATCCCGATGCCTACGTGGGTGACTGCCCCGAGAACGTCGGGTCGTGGTCGAACCCGCCGCTCTGCCAGGTCAACGCGGGACAGGGAACGTGGGTCCGGGCGGACGAGGCCTCGCGCAACGACCTCGCCCAGATGCGCCTCCTCGGGTTCAACGTGGTCCGCCTCTGCGTCTCGTGGTCGCTCGTAGAACCCGCGCCGGGCGTCTACGACGCCGTCTACGTCGAGCGGATCGCCCAGATCGTGGACTGGGCACGCGAGCAGGGCATCCATGTGCTCGTCGACTTCCACCAGGACCAGTACGGGGACGTCCCCCGCGTCCCGACGCTGGACCTCCCGCCGCTGTTCACCCCGCCGAGCGGCCAGAACGACGGTGCGCCCCGCTGGGCGGTGATGACCGACGGGATCCCGAGCTTCACGCTCATCGGGCAGAACCCGCTCAATCCCGCAGTCATGCGGGCATTCGACCACTTCTGGCGGAACTCGACCCCGCCTGTTCCCCAGGGGGACGCGCCCGGCCCGGGACTGCAGGACCACTTCATCGGTGCCTTCGCCCGCGTCGTCGACCGCCTGAGGGAGGATCCGGCGGTCCTCGGCTTCGAGATCATGAACGAGCCCCAGCCGGGCACCTACGACTGGGTGTCGTTCAACCGCCAGGCGCTCTACCCGTTCTACCGCCGCGTCGTCCAGGCCGTCACCGGCGTCCGGGACGGAATGGCCGACTGTCCTGCGGCCAGGCCGACCGGCTGGGACTGCGCCTATCCGGACCTCGGGATCCGCGACACACGCCACATCATCGCCTTCGAGCCCAACGCGTTCCGCAACGTCGTGGACCTCGCACCGGGCTCGCATCGGAGGTTCAGCGAGTACCCGAACCTGCTCTATGCACCGCACGTCTACAGCTACATCTTCACGATCCCCTCGGTCCTCGGGACCCCCGCCGAGGACGCATGGTGGCCGCCGGGCTACGCGTTCGCCTACCAGACCGCCGACCGGGAGGCTCGCGCTCTCGACGCCGCCCTCTTCATCGGGGAGTTCGGCGGCTCGCAGCGCGACAACGGCACCCACTTCGAGGGGACGATCGCGCAGCAGGAGCGCTTCGGGGTCGGTGGCACCCTCTGGGACTGGAAGTACAACTGCTGGAACCCGGGCGGCTGCGACGAGGACGGTGCGTGGAGCGTGTACCGCAGCGGCGGGCCGGGGGCGAACCCGCCCCAGAACGGGGCGCTCCAGCCCGACCGCCGGAAGTACGTCTCCAGGGTCGTGCCACGCGCAGTATCGGGACAGCTCCTCGGGTATCGCTACGACCCCTGGACCGGGACCTTCGAGATGAAGGCGTCGGCGACGACGGCCGTACCCGCCGGTACCAGAGACCTCGAGACCGTCGTGTACATCCCGCCTCGAGTCGACGGAAACGTGACCGTCTCGGGTGCGGCGGCACTCGACGCTGTCATGACCCATCCCGACGGCAGCCGCTCCGTCTATGTCGCCCCATCCGGTGGGGACTACACCGTGTCGGTTTCCTGAGCTCCGGCAGAGCCGGCATCTGACCACAACGCATCTCCTGCCGCTGCCCGGGCGGTCGCGCCGGTGGAGGCCATTCGCCTCTTGTCCCGTTCGGCCGGATCGTCGAGTCCGGGAGCCGGAGAGACGAAGGGAGGGCGAGATGAGAAGTTCCATGTTGTGGCGCATGACGGTGTGCTCCGTCATGCTCGTCGTGCTCGCTGCCGTGCCGGCCGTATCCAGCCAGGCGCAGACAGCGAGTCCTCAGGACACTCCGCCCCGGGCGGCACGGGCTGCAGGTGCGGTCCAGGACCCAGCGGGGGATGGTGGCGGCGTGCTCTACGTCCGGTATCGCGCGTTCGTGATCGGACCCTTCGTGCTCACGTTCGGACGGGGGACATCCGGGGTTCGTGGGGTGACTTCCACGGGACGACCCAGGCGAGCTGGCACTGTGTGATCCCCGTCATGATGCTGGAGGGCGTGTGGGGTGAGCCCGGCCACCCGACAAGCATCGCCGTTGCATGCACCGTGCTGCACAAGGAACAGGGCGGGCCCTACTACCCGCGTCCCCCGGTGTACAGCCTGGTGGACGTGACTGCAGACCTGACCGTGGGCGAGGACGGCGATCCGGGCACCCTGCGGCTCTACAGGATGATCTCCGGCCAGCCGTACCTGAGCCTGGAGGGGAGCGCCACGATCAAGCCGGTCACGATTGGGTGACCGGCCCCCTGGGTCGGGTGTCCGTCGACTGGTACACGATCACTGGCGGCCCGAGACGCCCCGTGCAAGCATGCGGGCAGTCGAGGAACGAGGTTGGCCATCGCTCTCAACTCCGTCGCGGGTCCGTACTCGCCTCCCAGTTCTCGCAGTGATCGCAGTGCTGGTTCTCGCCCAGGGGGTCGCGGCACGAGCGGCGGTCGGGGACCCCGACGTGGTCGTGACCTCACCCACCCGCCAGCAAAGGATCCCGGCTGCGGGCTCTCTCACCATCACCGGTACGGCAACCGACGACGTGTCCGTGAGCCGGGTCTCGATCGCCCTCCGGCGCACCGACACGGGCCGGTACCTCTCGTCGGCCGGAATCTGGGTCTCCACCTACACGCTGCTCCCGGCGACGCTCACGTCCCCGGGTGCGGCCTCGACGACGTGGTCGTACACATGGTCTGCGCCGGTGACCGGTTCCTACTCGGTGATCCCGCAGGCGTGGGACAACGGCAACCGGGTCGACCCGAGCCGAAGCTGGACTGCCTTCTCCGTGGTCTCCTCCGACACGACGGCGCCCACACTGTCGATCCAGGTTCCCGCCTCGAACCAGACGTTCACCGCCGGTCCCGTCACGTTCTCGGGATCCGCGGGCGACAACGTGGGCGTGACGGCCGTCGACGTCCGCGTGCCGGAATCGATGGCGGGTGTGGCGTCTCGAGAGGCTGTGGGATGAGCACGAAGGCGCCGCGGACCTCATGGTGGAGCTCGAGCGGTTTCTCGCTCGACCGTCGACCTGCGCCGATGAGCGCTGTGCGTGCCGTGATGTCTGCCCGTTGGGGCTCAACACCCTGGGCAGGCAGAGGCCGGGCGTAGGGAGTAGTGATGGGGGAGATCCCTGCCGGCTGGCATCGAGACCCGTACGGTCGCTTCGAGTACCGCTGGTGGGATGGCAAGCAGTGGTCAGGGCACGTGGCTGATGGGGGGGCGCAGTTCGAGGATCCGGTCGGGATGGCGCCTGTAGTGAAGGAGGTCGTTCGGCAGTCTCGTCGTGAGCGGCGTGAGGCGGAGCGGACGGCACTAGAGAACCATCAGATGCCAGTAGCGGCATCTTGGCTTCAGTGGCCGTCGTTGAAGCCGACGACACGTGAGCGGGGACGCTGGCAGACGGTTGTGGGTGAGTCCTACAGTCAAGATGCGCTCGAGGCGGTCGCTGGCGGCAGAGACGAAGATGGCGTGCTCGTGCGGTGTGTAACCGCTCAGCTTCTGGCGGAACCGACGAACAAGCATGACCGGGATGCGATCATGGTCCTCGTTGGAGGACATCATGTTGGATACATCCCGAGGGATGAGACATCGACATGGCATCCGACACTTCAGGAGTTCGCTTCTCTGGGACGTCCTGTCACAACGAGGGCGTGGCTGCGGGGCGGCTGGCTTGATAGCGGCAGGGGCGCGGGCAGCATCGGGATCTTCCTTGATGTGGACATGCCACCCGTCGCCTGCCCTTCCTCCTTTCCGTTTCTCCCCTTCAGTCAGACGAGTACGGCGGAACGATTGGTGTCAGCGGGGAGGAGAAGCACTTGCATGTGCTGGTTCCTCTGGTGGGCGAGGCCGAGTCTGCGAAGGTCGTCGCTACGCTGGTGGAGGCCGAGGTGAATCCGGACAAGCCGAAGGTGCCGGGCCCGGCGGTGCTGGTCTATCTGAGTGGTGAGCATGTGGGGGCGTTGACGCCGAAGATGGCTGCCCGGTACCTGCCGCTGATTCGGATGTGCGCGGCTGCTGGCTTGCCGACGACTGCAATGGGCCATATAGAGCGAGGAGCGAACAAGCTCGAGGTGAAGCTGTACGTGGCTCCGCCGAGCGAGCTGGACAGGTCGGTGATGCGGAAGGGCAATGACGCCTGGTAGGTGGATCTGTTCGGATGTCCCATCGTCCCTGTAGCCTGTCGTGCACGTCCGAATCCAGGGAGGTCTCGTCATGGGAGTTCGTTTCCTCAGGTTCGCGGTCAAGACGTCTGCCGTGTGGATCTCGGCAGTGCTGGCGCTGGTCTTCTTCCCGGCATGCAACGCTGACTCCGGCTCGTCGTCCGATGGCGACGGAGCATCCTCCACGGAGTCTGTCGCCCTTGGCCAACCTGCCCGCGACGGCCAGTTCGAGTTCGTCATCGGCCAGCCCCAGACGACGAAGACCGTTGGTGAAGAACCGCTCGCGAACACCGCTCAGGGTGTGTACCTCGTGTTCCCGATCAAGGTCACCAACATCGGAGACGAGGCCCGCTACTTCGATGCGAACTTCCAAGAGCTCGTCGATTCTGAGGGCCGCGAGTTCTCGGCGAACGGCATGGCGTCGGGTGGCGATGCGTTCTTGAACGAGATTAACCCGGGGAACTCTGTCGAGTCGACGATCGCTTTCGATGTGCCTGAGGGGCTTGTGCCGGCGAAGCTGATCTTGCATGACGACATGATGTCTGGGGGTGTGGAGGTCACTGTCAGTGGATGAGGACCGTCTTGCCGATGCTGTGTCGGACGTGGGCGCCGATGTGGTCTAGCAGCTTCGTAAGATCAGCGACGACTTGGGATCGATTCGGACATGGGTGGCGTTCTTCGGCGGGCTCGTCGTGACATGGCTGATTATCTCAGTGTTGGCGGGGGCTGTGATCGGGGTCATGCTCGTGGTCGCCGGGCACTGACGCCGAGGCCGAAACCTGAGATCATCCCCAGGCGGGTCCGTGGCGGCGGAGCGTGCAAAGCCAGTCTCAGGTTCCGAAGGCTTTCCCGAGGGCTCTGCGTGACGCTTCTTGCATCTCTGGTGAAGTGCCGGCGTAGAACCTGAGGGTGGTCGATGGTGAGGCGTGGCGGAGGCGGGCGGCGATCTCTGCGATGGGGACGCCTTGCCCGAGGAGATAAGTCGCGGAGAGGTGTCTGAGGTCCTTGAGCGGGCAGTCCGGCACGCCGTTGTGGCCCCGCACGTTCGACCAGATGCCGGATGCCCAGTCGGGCCCGTAGGGCCGGCGGGCCATCAGGTCGGGTGTGAGCACGAATGAGTCGCCGTCCAGGGCGACGTGCTCGAGGGCGGCGTTGGTGTCCTGTGTCGCTCGCCATCTCTCCAGCAGTGTGGCGGTGCCGGCGTCGATGAGGACCCAGGCGGTCGCATGGGTCTTGGTGGGTTTGCGGATCAGGTTCCCGTCGAGGTCTCGGGAGAGGCTGGAGCGGATGTGGACGGCGGGTGCGTCAAGGTCGATGTCTCCCCATGTGAGGGCGACGAGCTCGCCACGCCGCGCGCCTGTGGAGAGAGCGAGTCTGATGAGGAGCTGGGCTTGGGGTGTGAGGGTGTCTGCGGCGGCGAGGATGGCGGGGATGCATGCGGGGTCAGGCGGCGACGGCCGATGTCCCCGGATCGAGGGTGGTGTGGCGTCGTCGGCGGGGTTGGTGGCGATCCATCCCCAGCGGCGTGCTTGGTCGAGGGCTTTGCGGATGATGGCGTGGGTCTTGCGGATGGTGCCGGGAGCTCGTCCTGTGGCGTGGAGGTGGGCGTAGAGGGCGTCGAGGTCCGCTGCGGAGAGCCGGGATACGGGCACTTCTGCGAAGCGTGGCCTGATGTAGCTGTGGTACTTGGAGCGGTAGTCGCGGACCGTCGCGGGTGCACGTCCATGTGCGCCGAGTTGGGCGAGCCACTTGTTGAAGAGCTCTCCGACGGTGGCGGATCTCGAGGTGCTGCGGGGCCTCTTGTTGACCTCGGCGGCGAACTCGTTGAGGGCATGTTCGGCACCGCGGATGCCGGCAGTGACGGTCTTGGTTGCCCAGCGCTTGTGGCCTTCGTCGTCGGTCCCGGCGTATGCGCGAAGTTGCCATCGGCGCCGCCCCCTGCATTCGCAGCTGCTGGCGGCGCGGCCGCATTCGCGGCATCGGAGGCTGGCCATGGCAGGGATGGTAGCGGAAAGGATGGCCTGGGGGATGGCCTGCGACGGACAGCCTGGCGCATGAGAGGTCGAGAAACGGTGTCTGACCAGGGACTCTGTGGAGCCGGAGCGGGGAATCGAACCCCGGACCTACGCATTACGAGTGCGTCGCTCTGCCGTCTGAGCTACTCCGGCGGCGGCGCCCATCGTAGCCGCAGGCTCGGGCATGCTTACAGCGACGTTTCCGCGGCAACGCCCGTCCCGGCACGCACTCGGGGCTCGCAGCCGACCGGCCCTACACCACCATCCGCCGGACGGCGAGGAGGGCATCCGCTACGACCAGCTCGCCGTTGGCGTTGAGGTCGAGCATGTCCGAGGCCTGCTGCAGGACAGAGACGAGACCGAGAACCTCGCGCAGCGAGCGGCGCTGTGCCACGGCCTGCGTCTGCTCCGCCGTCTCCGGGATCAGCGGGGCCGCACCGACCTTGTGCGCCATCACGTCCCGGGTCCAGCGGGCGAGCGTCGCGAGGAGGAGGCGACGGTCGGCCGTCGCCCGGTTGCGCGACTCCCGCTTGTGGCGCTCCTCGAGGTCCTTCATCGCCCGCTGCCGGACGCGGGCGTGACCCTTGACGCCCCGCATGGTGCCGCCGAGATGCTCGTCGAGTTCGCTCACCTCGGCTGCGTGCTCGGCGTCGAAGCTCGTCCGGGCAGCGGTCAGGTCGTCCTCGATCTCGGTCACGACAGACGCATACGTGTCGTCCTCCAGGCGCCTCGGAACCTCGAGCCAGAACCGGCGCCGCGCCTCCCAGTCGGGATTCGCCAGAAGCAGGCGGGCGACGTCGACCGAACCGGTCGCGGCGACGAGCCGCGCCGCACGCTGTGCATCGCAGCCCAGCTCGGCGGCGAGGCTCGCGCCGGCTTCGTGTGGTGGGAGGGGCGGAACCGCATGGACCACGCAGCGCGAGACGATGGTGTCGAGAACCGCGCCCACATCGACCGCGCAGAGGACGAACGATGCCGTCGGGGGCGGCTCCTCGATCGTCTTGAGGAGCGACGACGCCACGACCGTCCCGAGTCGGTCCGCACCGTAGAGGACGATCACGCGCCTCGGTGCCTGCATGGGCGCTCTCGACGCGGTGGGCACGATCTCGTCCTCGACCTGTTTCGTCAGATAGACACCGGCACCCGCCGGTGCGAGCTCCGCCAGGTCGACGTGCGTCCCGCGCAGAACGGTTTCGGCCCCCGGCGAGGCGGGCTCGACTTCCATGAGCGACAGGGCGAGGCGCCGCGCGGCCTCGACGGTGGCGTCGTGTCCGCCCGCCAGCAGATATGCGTTCGCAGGCCTCTCCGCCGCCGACTCGCACAGGCGAGCGAGGATCTCGTCGCTCACCCCGCCGAGCCCTTGGCGAGATCGTCGACGAGCGCGATCACATCCTTCGTCACCACATCCTCGGGACGCGCGCCGTCGACGACGGGCGCCCCGAAACGCCGGGCGAGGTCGAGGAACGCCGCCCGCACACGCTCGTGGAACTCCCTCGGTTCGGCCTCGATCCTGTCGGGATCACCCTCGAGGCGAGCGTGGGCGACCTCGTACGGGACGTCGAGCACGACGAGGAGGTCGGGCTTCACGTCCGCAACGGCTTCACGGTTCGCAGCCGCGACCTCGACCGAGCCGAGCTTGCGTCCCGCACCCTGATACGCGAGCGACGACCAGAGGAACCGGTCGCTCACGACGTCCCGGCCACCCTCCAGCGCGGGACGCACCACCTCGGCGACGTGCTGGGCGCGATCCGCCGCGTACAACAGGACCTCAGCCCAAGGTGTCACCGGCCGTGCCGAGTGCAGGACGATGTTGCGGATCGCTGTGCCGAGCTCCGTGGCGCCAGGCTCTCTCGTCGTGAGGACGTCCCGGCCGCGCTCGGCAAGCCAGCGCGCGACCGCCGCGACCTGTGTTGACTTGCCGCTCCCGTCGACGCCCTCGAGGACGATGAAGAGGCAACGACCCTGTGCACCCTCAGGACCATGTGGCATGACCCGAGGGTAGGCCAGCAAGTCGGGAGGAACACCTCCCGACTCCGCCGTTCGGACACTTCAGAGGGAGCCGGCCGGCTCCCGGCCAACGGGGCTAGCCCTCTTCCTGCTCCCGGGCTAGACGCTCGATCGCGTCCTTGGGGAAGCGCCGGTGCCCACCGAGCGTAACGAAGTGAGGGATACGCCCCTCCTTCGCCCACCGGCTCACGGTCTTGGCGGACACGTGCAGCATCTCTGCCGCCTCGGAGGCACGTAGGTATTCGATATTGCTCACATCGCGTTCGAGCACCTGCATCGAGGGAACCTTCCTTTCGTCTGCCACAGCTGACTCCAATGCCGCTGTCAGGTCTCCTCCCGACCCACCCGGTCCTCACGGACACGCCCCCGACCGATCGACACGACCACAGCCGACAGAATGGGTCGGCTGGCCCATTTTCCGAATTCGCCCATTCGGGTCGGTACGGACCGCGTTCAGGTCAGGGGCGGAGGACAACGCCCGAACGCCTCCACGAGGTCACAGGCGATCTCGACGTCGTGCACCCTGACCACGTCTGCGCCGTACTCGAGGGAGAGCGACAGATAGGACACCATCCGGTGTGCCTGCGCTTTGCGCGGGACCGGTATCAGTACGGGCTGGCCCAGGCTGCGCAGCACCGGAATGTCCCGTATCACCTGCATCTGCTGCCTGCTGTACGCGGCGTAGTCGCTCCTGTAGTTGATGCTCAAACCCGGATCCACGAGCACACGGTAGATGCCCCTGGCCCGCAGGGCGGCAAGCCGCCCACCGAGGGCTTCGACGACCTCCTCGGCCTTGCGCTCCCTCAGCCGGATCGAATCGACCTCGAGGGGGTTCGCTCCCTCGATGTGCATGGCCACGGCGGCGACGCCCGAACCGGCGACGA
>QWHP01000060.1 GCA_021404985.1 Actinobacteria bacterium ATB1 | reverse complement strand
CAGGCGTCGGCAAGACCGAGCTTGCCAAGACCTTGGCGGCCTTTCTCTTCGATGACGAGCGGGCGATGGTCCGCATCGACATGAGTGAGTACATGGAGAAGCACTCCGTGTCCCGCCTCATCGGGGCCCCCCCCGGCTACGTGGGTCACGAGGAGGGCGGTCAGCTCACGGAAGCGGTGCGCCGGCGGCCGTACTCGGTCGTCCTCATGGACGAGGTCGAGAAGGCCCACCCCGAGGTCTTCAACGTCCTCCTGCAGCTCCTCGACGACGGCCGCCTGACGGACAGCCAGGGACGCACGGTGGACTTCACCAACGTCGTCCTGATCATGACCTCGAACCTCGGGTCCGAGTTCATCGACCCCGAGCTTCCCGATTCCGTCGTCCAAGCGCGTGTCCTCGAGACGGTCCGCCAGGCGATGCGTCCCGAGTTCCTCAACCGCATCGACGACATCGTCGTCTTCCGCAGGCTCTCCCGTGACGACATGCATCGCATCGTCGAGCTCCAGATGGAGGAGCTGAACGGGCGGCTCGCGCAGAAGGACATGGAGCTCACGTTCACCGCGGGAGTGCTCGACCACCTCGCGGACGCAGGTTTCGATCCCGTGTACGGTGCCCGGCCGTTGAAGCGACTCATCCAGCGCGAGATCGCCGATCCGCTGGCGATCGGCATGCTCGACGGCGACTTCGCCGAAGGCGACCGTGTCGAGGCCGACCTCACGCCCGAAGGCATCGCCTTCCGCCGCGTGGACGACGTCGAAGTCGTCTGATGCCTCTGCCGCCTCGAACCGCAACCTGCCGGTGCTGACAGAGGGGGGTTCAGGATGCGACGGATTGAGAGAAGGTGTTGCCCGCAGGATTCGCCCAGCTCAACGCCGCAGCCCCTTCTCTTGCGCGGCGGGGTCAGGTCGACCCGAGTGTGTGGTGGATGTCTTTCATGAGGAGGCCGAGGTGCAAGTCGTCGGTGGGTGAGGGTTCGAGCTCGGGGATGAGGTGGGGGTGGAGGTAGAGGTCGCGGGCGTCTTCGGTTCGGCGTGGACGAGGAGGCCGCGGCAGCCGAGCTCTTCGCCGAGGGCGGCTGTGCGGGCGATGATGTCTTGGAGGAGGCCGGCGCCGAGTCCGCGCCCTTCGTGTTCGAGGCTGACGCCGAGGGGGCGAGGAGCGCGACGGGCTGGGGATATATCTGGCAACTCCCTTTCGGAGGCGGTCCGGGGCGTCACCCGGTGGTGATGCTTGCCATGCACCAGGCGCAGTAGGCGACGACTTCGGGGCTTTCGGATTCGGTGACGACGAGCACCTTCGTTGTGCCTGTGGTGGCGGATTGGCGGGCGTGGCGTCGCAGCCACTTTGTGTTCGACCGAGCAACACTCGAAGCTGCCGAGGAGGTGGTGTGCGGCGAGGACGGTCGGTGCGACATACGAGGTCACTCGGCAACGAAGGGCGAAGGGCGATCCATGAGCTTGCCCAGGCCGGGCAGGTCGCGGGCGGGACGCTCGTTGATTGCTTCCCATGCTTCGATGGCGTCGCGGTCCAGGGCGAACTCGTCGCTGTCGGCGAGTACGCGGCGTGTGGCGAGCGTGAGGTTCTCGATGACGAATGCGGTGAGATCGGTGCCCGCCGCGTCAACGGCCCGATCGATCAGAGCGCGGTCCTCTGGCGTGGTCCGAACTTCGAGTCGTTCGCAGCGGTACCGTTTAGTCTCTGCCGGAATCCTCGTACCTTCCAATCGACCACGTACGGCCATCCCACGGCCATTGCACGGCCTATGGACGCATGTCCAAGAGCTTCTTCGCCGTCTCCACGTGAGGCCCGGCGTGTGGCGACGCGTATCTGTCAGAGGAATCACACCGAGTGGCCTATGGTCCCCGGCGACCCGGGACTGACCGGAGCCATGTCTTCGCAGTCAGGCCGGTGCCTTGTCGAGGACGATTGGCAAAGCTCCGTCACCGTTCCCGCCCGTCGCGTCCACGCCTGGCAACGGAGTCTCGACGCGGATCGTCCCCGGGTGGGGGGAAGCGGGGACCCGGGGACGATCGTCAGCGTCGAAGGCCTGTGCGAGTCGGCCGCCCGCCCGCAGAGCCGATGTCGAGGGGGACCACCGGCCCGAAGGGTGCAGCAACACGCAGAGACTGGGTGGGCTGAGAACCCGCCGCCTTCGCGTCGAATCTCGGCACGTGCACGACCGGTCTTTAGTTCCTGCACTCCTCGTCGGATCCGGTGGCTCGGCGTCGGCAAATGTCTACCTACTTCAGGGAGCCTGCAAGTACCCTTGCGGGGCAGCCGAGCGCAGAAGGAGTGGACCGGGTTGGCAGTCATCAAGACCATCGACCTCGTCGGAGTCTCGAACGAGTCCTGGGAAGACGCAGCGCGCCAGGCGCTCGCGGAAGCGAGCAAGACCATCCGGGGCATCACCTCGATGGACCTCATGGAGCAGACCGCTGTCGTCGGGGACGGTGGCGAGGTCCACGAGTACCACTCCCACGTCCAGATCCACTTCCGCCTGGAACGCTGACGGATCAACGGCGGGCCCGGTCGTAGACTGTTGCCCTTGTGGCCGGAGGAATCGGCTACACACCATCGTTCCGAGGAGCTGACGTGCCCGGTATCGCGTTGATCGGCACCCAATGGGGTGACGAGGGCAAGGGGAAGATCACCGATCTCCTCGCGGGCGACGTCGACATGGTCGTCCGCTGCACGGGCGGCGACAACGCGGGGCACACCCTCGTCGTCGGGGGCGAGACATACAAACTGCGGCTCACGCCCAGCGGCATCCTCTACCCGGACGTGACGCCGGTGATAGGCAACGGGGTGGTGATCAACCCGCGGGTGCTCCTCGAAGAGCTCGACAGCCTCGACTCGAGAGGGGTCGACGTCTCCCGGCTCCGCATCTCGGGCAACGCACACCTCGTGATGCCTTATCACCTCGAATTCGACAAGGTCACGGAGAGGTTCCTGGGCAAGCGTCAGCTCGGGACGACGAAGAAGGGCATAGGCCCCACCTACGCCGACAAGGCGATGCGCGTCGGAGTGCGCGTCCAGGATCTCTACGACCCCAAGATCTTCGGCCAGAAGGTCGAGGCTGCCCTCCGGGACAAGAACCAGATCCTCACGCGTGTCTACGGACGGCTCCCGATCGAGGTCGACGAGGTGTGTGAGGAGTACCTGGGCTACGCGGACAGGATCGTCGAGATGGTGTGCGACACCTCGCTTCTCGTGAACGAGGCGCTCAGACGGGACGAGACGGTGCTCTTCGAGGGCGCCCAAGGCACGCTTCTCGATCTCGACCACGGCACCTATCCGTACGTGACATCCTCGAATCCCGTTGCCACCGGTATCTGCACCGGTGCAGGTGTGGGCCCCAAGGCGCTCGACGAGATCGTCGGCATCACCAAGGCATACGTGACCCGCGTGGGCACGGGACCGTTCCCCACCGAGCTCTTCGACGAGACCGGAGACGAGATAGGACGCATAGGCCATGAGTTCGGCACAGTGACGGGCCGCAAGCGGCGATGCGGCTGGTTCGACGCCGTCCTGCTCCGGTACGCGTCTCGGCTCAACTCGCTCACGTCGATCGCGCTCACGAAGCTGGACGTGTTCTCCTCCTTCGAGAAGCTCCAGATCTGCGTCGCGTATGAGCACCAGGGAGAGCGACTCGACGAGGTGCCGTTCCACCAGAGCGTGATGCACCACGTCGTACCCGTGTACGAGGAGATGCCAGGCTGGCGTACCGACATCTCGGAGGCGACGTCCTACGCGGAGCTTCCCGCCGAGGCCCGCGCCTATGTGGAGCGCATCGAGCAGCTCGCAGGTGTCCCGGTCGGTATCGTCGGTGTAGGGCCAGGACGCAGACAGACCCTCCGACGCGAGGCGGCCGCCACAGTGGGAGTCGTGCAGTGAGGACGCTGGTGGTCGGTGCCGGGGGACGCGAGCACGTCCTCTGCCACCGCCTCGCCGAGTCGGGCCACGAGGTTCTCGCCGCCCCCGGGAACCCCGGGATCGAGGAGATCGCTCGTCTACTTCCCGGGACACTCGACGTTAGTGGCCTCGGTGACCTGGTGGCACGTGCCTCCGCCGAAGCCGTCGACCTGATCGTCGTCGGTCCGGAGGCGCCACTGGTCGACGGCCTCGTGGACCGTGCACGTTCAGCGGGCCTCCTGGCGTTCGGGCCCGAGGCCGCGGCGGCGCGCATCGAAGGCAGCAAGGCCTACGCCAAGGAGGTGATGGAGCGCGGGTCCGTCCCCACCGCACGGGCTGTCTGCGCGAAGGACCTCGACGGGGGGCTGGCGGCACTCCGTGAGGTCGGGGAGAGATGTGTCGTCAAGGCCGACGGGCTCGCGGCCGGCAAGGGCGTGGTCGTGGCACAGGAGCCGGGACTCGCGGAGCGTGCGATACGGGACTGCTTCTCCGGACGCTTCGGAGCTGCCGGCTCGACTGTTCTTGTGGAGGAGTACCTCGAAGGCGAAGAGCTCTCGCTCCTCGTCGTATGCGACGGGAATTCGTTCCATCCCTTGCCCGCCGCGCAGGACCACAAGCCGATCGGCGAAGGCGACACAGGCCCGAACACCGGAGGGATGGGTGCCTACTCGCCGGTGCCGTCCGTCGACCCGAACCTCGAGGAACGGGTCCTCGACGAGATCGTGGAGCCGACGCTCTGGAGCCTCCGCAAGGACGGGATCGAATACAGCGGGATCCTCTACTGCGGGCTGATGCTCACACCGGACGGACCGAAGGTCCTCGAGTTCAACTGCCGCTTCGGCGACCCCGAGGCACAGGCCGTCCTCCCGCGGCTGACCGGGGACTTCGGCGAACTGCTCGCCTCGGCGGCGAGGGGCGACCTGGATCCTTCGGTGGTCGGAGTGTCCCCCGACGCTGCGCTGACCGTTGTTGCTGCTGCCGACGGTTATCCGGAGTCGCCTCGCCGTGGCGACCTCGTCGAGGGTCTCGACGAGGCCGGCGAGGTCGAGGGGGCGGTCGTCTTCCATGCCGGAACGAGGCGGACCGAGGAGGGGATCGTCACGGACGGAGGCCGGGTCCTCGCGGTCACGGGGGTCGGCGCCGACCTGCAGGCTGCCCGTGATGTCGCCTACTCCGCCGTCGACCTCATCGACTGGCCCGGCAAGTACGTGAGGCGCGACATCGGCTACCGGGCGCTGCCCGCGGGCTGACCTTCCTTGGGGGCGCCGAAGAGCTCCTCGAGCTCTCGGATGCCGTACTTCGCCGCCTTCTCCGCTGCGGTCGTCTCTTCGTACTCGTCGTACGCGTTGGGGTCGGCACCGGCCTCCAGGAGAGTCCTCGCGACCTTCACGAAGTCGGGGTGCCGCTTGAATATCTGCGCGCGCTGTCCGACCGCCGTGGCCTTGTTCCCGGCATCGATCTGATACGCAAGTGCCGTGGCGGCCGGATAGAGCGCCACGTAGGCGTGCAGCCAGGTGGGAAAGAGCCAGTGGTCGTCGACGGCGATTCCCGCGTCGAGGAGAGCCTTCACCACTGCGGGCTTCTCGCCGTCCAACGCGACGTCCATGGCTCCGAGCTCGGCAACGCCTTCCTTGGTCTCCTTCTCCACCTTCTCGTCCAGGCGTCCGTCCCCGGCCAGCGCTTTCGTGACCGCGGAGGCATCACCGGCGGCGACGGCTTCGATGAGTGGCGGCCTCTCGGCGATGCCGCAGAAGTCGAGAAGCGGCGTACGCGAGTCCCGGGCGCGCTGGAACAAGAGGAGCTTCTCCTCGGTCAGCGGGTCGCTCTTGGACTCCTCCTCGCCGGCCTCCTCGCCTCGTTCGGCGAGGCGGGCAGCGTCGAACTCGCGCTTGGCCTCGACTGCCTTCGATGTCCGGCGCCGGATCTTCGCAGGGTTCGGTCGCTTTGGCATGCCGGGAAGCGTAGCTGTGGTCGAGGAGGGGGCGGAATCGGTCCCTCCGAGGCCGGCGGGAAAGGATACCGAGGTCTGGATCCGGTCAGTCGACGGGACGTTGAACCGTCCGCCAGGCGCGACCCTCGACATAGGGCCGGAACGTCTCGGCGATGAGTATCCAGTCCTCAGGGGTCTTCGGCTTGCGGATCTCGAACAGGCCGGGGAACTCGAGCCAGCCTGTGGTGAGCTCCCAGAGGCGCAGGGCGGCGTCACCCGTCGGAGGCGGCAGGACGACTGGTCCGAAGATCGCCCTCGAGCCGTCGAAGACCAGTGTGGGGACGCCGAAGCCTGCGAACTGGCCGACCACGAGGTCGTGGTCGGCCTTGACCTCCTCGCTGGTGGTCGGGTCTGCGAGGGCGGCGTCGACGGTGTCGTCGGGGAGCCCCATCTGCCGGACGATGTCGGTGCACCCCTCACGGGTGTAGGTGTGCTCTCCCCGTTCGTGGAGCCCACCTGCCTGGCGGACGTACCACTCGTCGAGAAGTGCCATGTCTGTGCGCCGGAGCCAAGCCCCAACTCGCATCGGAGACCAGCCGTAGGACCATTCCCGCTCCCAGGGGTGCTTCTTCCCTTCCTCCCGGTTGATCTCCTCGAGGCTGAAGAATCGCCAGTCGACCGTGAGTCCTGTCAGGCGTCTCACCTCCCGGATCCACAGGGACGTCTGGTACGCGTAGGGGCACATCGGGTCGAAGTGGAACGCAACCCGGTCTGTCGGAATCGGCGTGCTCACAGCGAGCCTCCCTGCGGCTTCGTGTTCACGTCGAGGACGGCCGAGAGGATCTTGCGATCCTCGGCCCACGTTCCCACGAGTGCCTTGAGCGACCTGGTGCAGACGAGAACGAAGTCGTCGTCGTGGGCGGGGTTGCCTTCGTCGAGCCAGGTGAGGACGGACGTGACCAGGAATCCCAGGATCACCTCGGCCGCCCACCGGCGGAACGTGGGGTCGGCGACGATTCCCGAGATACGGGTGCCTGCGTACTCCACGATCTCCGACCGAAGCGATTCGACCCTGCCCGCGAACTCCCGCTCCCGGGCTGCATGACGCCAGAGGAGGCGGAACCCCTCGGGGTCTGCCCGCGCTACCGAGAGGAGCGCCCTGGCGTGGAGACCGTAGAACTCGCCGCGCTCCTCGCCGGCCGAGATCGCGGCTCCGACGCGCGAGGCGACGCTCTCGACCACCTGCGCGTAGAGGTCCTGCTTAGAGACGAAATGCCGGTAGAGGATGAGTTTCGTGACCCCGGCCTCCTCCGCGATGTCATCCATCGAAGTCTGTGCGTATCCGTGCGAGGCGAACGCACGGGCAGCTGCCCGCAGGATCGCGTCCCGCCGTTGCTTTCGGGGAAGGCGCTGTGCTGTCTTGGTTGTCATGGGTGACCGGCTCTGTCGGACTTGTCCACCTGCGCTGCTCGGTTTCCCGCCCTCATCCGGGACGACACACTATCTATACTATGAAGTGTACAACAGCGAGTATATATCGTGTGCACTCGCCGGCGACATCGGTTCGGGCGCGTGGGACGTGCGGAGCGCGGCTTGCCATCGCGAGGCGACGTGCTTCGAGCGAGGACGAGGACAGGAGATGACATGAGCACCGATCTCATTCCGCTCTTCGAGACTGTCTGGGGTTCGATAGACGAGCTCTGTGACGGCCTGTCGGAGGACGAGTGGAACACGCCGACGGACCTGCCGGGTTGGAGCGTCAAGGACTGCGTGTCCCACCTGATCGGCACGGAGTCCTTCCTTGCCGGCCGGGCGATGCCGGCCCCGTTGGACGAATATCCGGCGCATGTGAAGAACAGCATCGGGAAGGCGAACGAGAACTTCGTCTCCACCACGCGGGGCCAGACAGGGGCCGAGGTCCTGGCGCAGTTCAGAGAGATCACCGCCGAGAGACTTGGCCAGCTTCGTGCCATGAAGCCCGAGGACTGGGACGCAGAGTCCTGGTCGCCCCGTGGCCAGGGGACGTACAGGGACTTCATGGAGGTCCGGATCTTCGACTCCTACAGCCACGAGCAGGACATCCGGCGGGCGCTCGGCAAGCCCGGAAATGTCTCGGGCCCGGTCGCGGAGGCCGCCCTCGCAGAGGTGGAACGAGCGCTGCCCTACATCGTCGGGAAGAAGGCCGGGGCGCCCCAGGGCGCGACGGTGGTGTTCGAGGTCACGGGCCCGGTCGAACGCACCCTTGCGATCGGCGTCGAGGGGCGAGCGGGCTACCTGGACGAGGTACCTCCGGACCCGGACGTGCGGTTGGTCGCAGATTTCGAGACCTTCCACTTGGTGACGGGCGGACGCGGCGACGGCGCCATAGCGATCGAAGGGGATGCCGAACTGGGCAAGAGGATCCTCGACAACCTGGCCTTCGTGATCTGAGCCTGTTCTAGAGGAGCCCGATCCCGCTTTCCGTCCGAAGAACGGTCCAGAGCCCTCAACCCTGACCCCTCGCGTGTCGATGACACCCATGTCCCCGACAGCGGAAAGGCCGCGGGGCGGAGTGGGGTCGATGTTCGGACGGAAGAGACGAAACCGGCAGGAAGACGTGAGGGCCCGCGTTGCGGACTCCCTCTACTGGCATGCGGTGAGCTGGCTGAGCCGTGCCGCTTGGGACGATTCCGTCGAGTGGTTCGCATGTCCCGACCGCCAGTCGGTGGGAGTCGTCCTGCCGGACTTCTCCGCCCACTTGGCGCGTCTCGCTGCAGACGGGAACTCAGTCGCCGGGCGAGACGGTCCTCACTTCTCGTTCGTCTCGCCGGCCTCGAAGGTCAGGCCCGATGGGATCATCGTGCCAACACCTTGTGACGTGACGGTCGTGAACGTCGTACACGACCAGACGGACGAGGTCGTCGTCTCGGCCACGGCGTCGGTCGAGGACGTCCCCGGCAAGCTCCGCCTTCCTCACGAAGCCCTGCCGGATGCCCCATTCCGTCTCGAGATCCACGGGGGCTGGAGCGACTCGGCGATCGACGAGGCGTTGGGACGGTGGTCGCGCGCACATGTGAGTCGCGAGCTCGTGTTCAGGAACGCCGCCACTGGATTCGAGAGCTCGGGACTCGACGACCTGCTGGACGCCGACGAGCTGGGAGACCCCTGCGACGAGGTGTTCGACGCAGGTGACGACGTGACGCTCGGCTCGGACGACGTCGACCGGCTTCTCGCAGTCGGAGTTGATGAGGCAGCCGGGATCTGTCGCAGCATCAAGGCTGCTGTTTCTGCGATCCGAGGACAGGTCCACACCTGACGGCAACCAGCCCGCGACAACTCTCGCCTGCAACGGCTCCGGCCTCGAGAACCACGTGGGTGGATTTGGTCACGCGTGTGATGTTTGGATCCGCCCAGGTGGGTGGGGTCGGGTTGCGTGGGTGGATCTTGGCACGTATGTGATGTTTGGATCCGCCCACGTGGGTGCTGGGGCCACTCACGCGGGTGGGTTGGGGTCCGCATGTAGGTTTGGCGGATGATCCCCAGATACACCCGGCCCGAGATGGGTTCCGTCTGGAGCGAGGACGCCAAATTCGAGTCGTGGCTCGAGGTCGAGAAGGCCGCGCTGGATGCCTGGGCCGCCGAGGGATCCGTGCCCGAGGAAGCCGCCGCCGCCCTACGTGAGCGAGGCTCCTTCGACGTCGATCGCATCGAGGAGATCGAAGCCGAGGTCGACCACGACGTGATCGCCTTCGTGACGTGTGTGGCCGAGCGCGTCGGCATGCCCGACGGACGCTGGATCCACTACGGGCTGACCTCCTCCGACGTCGTGGACACCGGGCTCGCCCTGAGACTCGTGAGGGCGTCCGACATCCTCCTGGCCGACTTCGACCGTCTCGTCTCCTCGTGCGTCGAGGCTGCCCGATGCTGGCGGGCGACCCCGATGGCGGGACGTACGCATGGCATGCATGCCGAGCCCACCACGTTCGGTCACACCTGTGCCGTGTGGGCGCACGCTGCCGACCGGGCGCGGGGCCGCCTCCGCCGTTCACGCGAGGTCGTCCGTGTCGGGAAGCTGTCCGGTGCCGTCGGTACGTACAGCCAGATTCCCCCCGACGTCGAAGCCGACGTCTGCGCCCGTCTCGGCCTGATGGTCGAGCCGGCCTCCACCCAGGTCGTGGCGCGCGATCGGCATGGCGAGTTCCTCGCGCAGCTCGCGCTGGCCGCCACAGCGCTCGAGCAGATCGCTCTCGAGATCCGCCATCTCCAGCGCTCCGAAGTCGGGGAGGTGGCCGAACCCTTCGGCACCCGCCAGAAGGGATCCTCGGCCATGCCGCACAAGCGCAACCCGATCACGGCCGAACGCATTTGCGGACTCGCCCGGCTGATGCGTGGCTGGGCGCTCGCCGGGATCGAGGATGTCGCCCTGTGGCACCAACGCGACATCAGCCACTCCTCTGTCGAACGAGTCGCGCTCCCGGACGCTACGATCTGTCTCGACTACATGGCGGACCGCACGATCCGGCTCGTCGAGGGCATGGAGGTCCGCCCGGAGGTGATGGC
>QWHP01000059.1 GCA_021404985.1 Actinobacteria bacterium ATB1 | reverse complement strand
CGACACTTCGACGAGGTCGAGCCCGGCTTCCTCAGCCATGATGAGTGCCTGTCGGGTGGGAACGACGCCGTGATTCTGTCCTTCGGCGTCAATGAGGCGGACTTCTCGCGCCTCTATTCGGTTGTTGATCCGATGCCCCTCTTCCTTCGGCGGGCAAAGGATCTGCCGATGCTCGACGCACCTCGCGCAAGGCGTTCTTCGACGGGACCTTCGTCGACGTACCGGTGTACGACGGCACGTGCCTGCACCCGGACCACGAGATAGAAGGACCTGCGATCGTCGAGGAGCCCTTCACGACGATCGTGATCCAGGGCTCACAGAAGGCCGTGGTGGACGCGTTCGGCAATTACGTGATCACTCAGGGAGGTGCCTCATGACAGCGACCCGGCCGGCCACGTCGAAGGGCGAGTCTTCCCTCGCCGTCGACCCCATCACGGCCGAAGTCATTCGTGGCGCGATGGAGACGATCGCGTTCGAGATGGCCGTACACGTCAGTCTCACAGCCGTGACGCCCATCCTCAACCAGTCGAACGAGCGCAACGCCTCGATCCTCGATGCAGACGGGCGTCTGGCCGCCATCTCCGTCGGGGTCCCTCAGCTCATGCTCACCTCACGCGGCCCCGTCCGGTTCGCCCTGGAGACCTACGGCAAGGACGGTTTCCGTCCCGGCGACATCCTCGCGGGCAACGACCCCTACCACGGTGGCGGACACCTGCCCGACTGGAACGTCTTCGCCCCGGTCATCCACGAGGGCGAGCTCGTCCTCTTCGCGTCGATCCAATGCCACCACGCAGACACCGGGGGGGAGACACCCGGCGGCTACTGCGTCTCTGCGATGGACGTCTGGGCCGAGGGGTTCCGGTGTCCCGTGATCAAACTGGCCGAGGCAGGACAGGAGAAGGAGGACCTCCTCTACCTCCTCCAGACCAACAACCGCGTGCCGACGTTCTCGGCCGACCTCCACGCGCAGATGGGGGCGGCCCGCCTCGGGGCCCAGCGACTCGGCGAGGTCGTGGCGGAATACGGTCCGGAAACGGTGCGCGCCGCCGTCGACTACTCGATCCAGCTCACCGAGCGCCGCCTCCGCGAAGAGATCGCCTCGTGGCCCGATGGCACCTGGGAGGCCGAATCGTGCATCGAGCACGACACCCTCGGGAACCAAGACATACGGGTGCACTGCAAGGCGACGATAGAAGGTGAGAAGCTCACGCTCGACTACACGGGATCCGACGATCGTCAGTTCCTGACGACGAATGGGACACTCGCCAATACGCGAGGAATGATCCTCAGTCAGCTCGTGACGATGTTCGATCCGACAATCCCGAAGAACGACGGCCTCTTCTCGGCATTCGAGATGGTCATTCCCGAGAACACCTGCATCAACCCGAGCCCGACGCGTCCCGTGTCGGCCGGCACCCACCATCCCGGCGTCGAGGTCTCCGAGGCCCTGTGCGTGGCCCTGAGCCAAGCCGTGCCAGAGCGGTGCCAGCCCCAGATCTACAAGACCGCCATTCCCACGATCATCTTCGGCACGAACCCCGAGACCGGGGACTTCTTCGTCGACCATTCCGTCGATTCCCTCGCGACATGCGCTGCGGCATCACCCTCGGGCGATGCCTGGGGTGGCATCCCGACGGCATTCGGGAACCTCGTGCTCGCGACGGCGGAGGTGAACGAGAGCCTCCTCCCCCACCGGCAGCTCTCACGCGACCTCATGCCCGACAGCGGTGGCCCCGGCCGCTGGAGGGGACATCCCGGTTCGAGATATGTGAAGGAGGTCACGGCGCCCTGCTCGGTCTACACCTGGGTCATCGGGATGCGCTACCCCGCCATGGGCCTCAACGGTGGGATGCCCGGATCGAAAACCAAGCTCGTCTTGCGCGCCGGAGGGGAGCACGAGTACGAGGTCGACCACACGGCCTTCTACATCGAGCATCAGCCCGGTGAGAGGATCGTCCTCGACTACGCCGGCGGGGGCGGCTGGGGCGATCCCCTCGACCGCGAACCCGAGCGCGTGCTGGACGACGTCTGGGACGAGTACGTGTCGATCGAAGGAGCGGCCCGCGACTACGGCGTCGTGATCACGGGCTCGCTCGAGGACCTGACGCTCGCGCTCGACGACGCCGCCACCGAACAACTGCGGGAGGAGATGCGCGCCGCCCGCGCCTGAACCGTCCTTCTCTCAGGGCTCTCAGGGCTGCCGAGATCTCCCACCCCCGGGGTCACTCGGCCGACCATTAGCCTTGGGTGCAATGGAAACGGCTGCCGCCCTGGTCCTCCAAGCCCCACGGGCGCTCCGTCTCGAACGCCTTCCTATCCCCGAACCCGCCCCTGATCGCGCCCTGCTGCGCGTCGAGGCCTGTGGGCTCTGTGGGACCGACCACGAGCAGTACACGGGTGCGATGCCGGCCGGGTTCGCCTTCGTGCCCGGCCACGAGACCGTCGGCCGGATCGAATGGGTGGGGCCCGAGGCCGCTCGTCGCTGGGGTGTCAGCGGGGGCGATCGCGTGGCCGTCGAGGTCTTCCAGTCCTGCGGTGGATGCACTCCGTGCCTCGCCGGGAACACGCGACACTGTGTCGAGCACGGAATCCGCGACATGTACGGATTCATTCCGAGGGATCGGACGCCCGGACTCTGGGGCGGCTACGCCGAGTACCAGTACCTTGCGCCGGACACGGTTCTCCAACCGATACCCGATGGTCTCGACTCTGTGCTCGCCACCCTCTTCAACCCGCTCGGGGCAGGGATCCGCTGGGCATGGACGCTCCCGGGGACGAAAGAGGGGGACGTCGTGTGCATCCTCGGCCCCGGGATCAGGGGGATCTGTTCCGCCGTCGCGGCCAGGGAGGCCGGTGCCGGCTTCGTCATGGTTACGGGTGTCGGGCCCAGGGACGCGAGCAGGCTCGAGACGGCGCGTCGCTTCGGCGCTGACGCCACGGTGGACGTGAGTTCGGCCGATCCCGCGAAGGAGATCCTCGCGGCGACCGGCCGCCTCGCCGACGTCGTCGTCGACGTCACATCGAAAGCCCCTGAGGCCTTCACCCAGGCACTCCGCCTCGCCCGTCCAGGCGGGACGGTCGTCACCGCGGGCACGCGGGGAACTGCGTTGCTCGATGCCTTCTCGCCTGACACGATCGTCTTCAAGGAGCTCCGGATCCTCGGCGCGCTGGGAGTCGACACCGGATCGTATCGGCGGGCGATCGAGATCCTCGCCGGGGACCGATGGCCGTTCGCCGCCGTCGACCGCAGAGTCGCGGGTCTCGGCGAGGCCGAGGATCTCATCCGGACGATGGCCGGGGAGACTGACGCGGATCCGCCGATGCACGGCGTCGTATCTCCGTAATGGAGTCCGGAGCGCGGCCGGTACCTTCTCGGTGCCCACTGAACACCACTTCTCATCCGTGGACAAGGCGAGGTGATCGAATGCCGACCGCACGAGACGTCGAGGCGGCTCCCGTAGACCTCTCCGACCTGGACTACGCCGCACACTCACAAAGGTTCTTTCGCACCGGACCCGGCGAATACGGAGAGAGGGACGTGTTCATCGGGGTGCGTGTGCCGGCACAGCGCAGGGTGGTGCGGCGATTTCGCGATCTCGACCTGGACGAGATCCTCCTCGGGAGTGAGATCCACGAGCACCGTCTCACCGCCACGCTCATCCTCACCGATCGATACACTCGTGGAGACGCCGAGGCACGGGAACAGACCTACCGGTTCGTGCTCGATCATCTGACGGCCTTCGACAACTGGGACATCGTCGACAGCGTCGCCCCCAAGATCGTCGGGAGCACCTGCTCGGTGGTCCGCACGGGGCCTCTACGCCATGGCAGAGTCCGGTGATCTGTGGGCGGAGCGCATGGCCGTCGTCGCAACGCTTGCTTTCATCCGCAAGGACCGTTTCAAGACGGCTCTCGCCCTGGCCGAAGGGTTCCTCGACCACGAACACGACCTCGTCCACAAGGCGGCGGGATGGATGCTGCGTGAGGTCGGCAAGCGGGATCCCGCTGTCCTGCACTCCTTCCTCCGATGCGCACGCCGCGCAGATGCCGCGCACGATGCTCCACCATGCGATCGAGAAGCTGCCCGAACTCGAGCGCCGTGCCTACATGCGCGCGGGACGCTGACCGGGTGCGACGGGCAGTCTCGTGCGGCAAGGCTCGGCCCACAGGTACCCGGCTTCCCTTCCTGATTACTGAGTCAGTAAGGTGGTTCGTGGGTGGGACTCGGGAGTGCCCACACGTCAGAGAGGGTTACGAGCCATGGCGATCCAGACACGCCTCACCGAGCTGTTGGGAATCCGGCATCCGGTCATGCTCGCAGGCATGGGAGGCGTCTCCTACAGCGCCCTCGTAGCCGCCGGGTCCGAGGCAGGCGGACTCGGGTGCATGGGTGCCGGGACGATGACCACCGACGTGATGGTCGACGAGATGCGCATGGTCCGTGAAACCACCGACAAGCCCTTCGGAGTCGATCTGCTCACCGCGATGCCAGGGGACCAGGTCCCGATGGTCGAGGCCATCATCGCGGGAGGCGCCGGCGTCTTCGTGGCCGCACTCGGCGTCCCGACGGAAGTGATCGACCTCTGCCACGAGAACGGGCTTCTCGTCGTGAACATGTGCGGCAAGGTCGACCATGCGCGACGTGCCGTCGACGCGGGATGCGACGTCGTCGTCGCACAGGGTACGGAGGCCGGCGGCCACACCGGCAGGATCGCCACGATGCCGCTCGTTCCCCAAGTGGTCGACGCCGTGGGGGACGAAGTCCCGGTCGTGGCGGCCGGAGGGATCTTCGACGGGCGAGGTCTCGCCGCCGCCCTGGCCCTCGGCGCCGACGGTGTCTGGGTCGGAACGAGGTTCATCGCGACCCCGGAGGCACGAAGCGCGCCCGGGTACAAGGAGGCCTTGCTCGCCGCGGCCGAGGACGCCACGACAGTCACTCGTGCCTACTCGGGGAAGACGATGCGGGCATTGGCCAACGACTACACCCGCTGGTGGGAGGACCACACCGACGAACTCGAGCCGTTCCCCATGCAGATGGCACGGTCCTTCAAGGACGGTGCGCTCCATCTCGGTGCCGATGCTTCGACGCCCGGTGTCGATCCCGGCAAGGCGTGCTACCCGGCCGGGCAAGGGGTGGGCGCGACCTCCGACGTCGTTCCTGCGGCGGAGATCGTGGATCGCTTCGTGGCCGAGGCCGAGGCGGCACTCAACCGGTCGCTGGCGACGACCGTCTGAAGACGGCCCTGCCTCCGACCCAGGTCTCCGACACGATCGGGGGATCGTTCGGATCGAGTTCGCCTTCGAGGACAACCAGATCGGCGCGCATTCCCGGAGCGATCCTGCCCCGAATCGACTCCTGTCCTCCGACGGCAGCGGCCCCGCGCGTGTAGGCGCAAAGCCACTCCTCGTAGGAGAAAGCCTCTCCCGCCGGCGGAAGCGGCGCCCGACCCGGACCGGCGCGGCGCGCCCCCATCGCCGCTGTCAGTCGTGGCTCGTGCAGCGCGCACGGGTCGTCGCTGCTCGCCGCGATCGGTACGCCGACCTCCCGCATGGTTGCGAACGGCATCCAATCCATCCCGTCGAACTGCAGGGACCCGAGCAGCGCGCCGACGTGTGCGACGAACCCCGGCTGCACGACTGCGGTGACCCCGAGGTCGGCTGCACGTCGGGCCTGGGCCGGTGAGACGAGACATGCGTGCTCGATCCGGAGTCTCCTTCCCGCGGCCGGTCCGCCCGCCTCCTCCCAGGCTTCGAGCGCGAGCTCGAAACCTGCGTTCCCGAACGCGTGCACTGCGACGTCGAAACCCGCCGAGACACACAGTCGCATGTCCTCGGCGAGACCCGGCATGAGCATCCCGAACTCGACAGGAGTCCCGCCGAGTGTGCCCTTGAACGCCGGGGCGATTCCACCGTCGGCGAACAACTTGATGGCTCCAGTGCGCACCATGTCGTCCCCTTCGCCCGTGACCGAGCCGTCCAGTCGGGCACGGTCGAGACGGCCGAGGAGACCCCCAGGGTGAGGAAGCGTTACCACTCCGAGCGGGAGCCTCCCGTCCGACGCGAGGCGTGCGTACGCCACCTCGGCTTCGGGTGGGCAGGCGGCGTCGTGCACGCACGTGATCCCCTCCGAAAGGAGGATCCGAGCGCGGTCCACGATCGCGCCGGCGAGCCGCTCCGGTGTTCGCTGGTCGGCGAACACCGCGTCGCACGCGTGAGTCCAGGCCCGCTCCACGAGCACACCGGTCGGGTTGCCGTCGGCCTTACGTTCGATCGTCCCACCCGGGGGATCCTCGGTCGCGCGCGCGATCCCCAGGCGTTCGAGTCCGAGGGAACAGACGGCGGCCCTGTGGAAGGAGAAGTCGACGACGACCACGGGCCGGGCCAGCCCGGCCCTGTCCAGGACTCGGGCATCGAGGGCAAAGCCCGTCTCGAAGGCGTTCCAACCCCACGCTCCGACCCACGCCTGTTCGGGATGCGCCGATGCATGCTCGACGAGGTCCGCCACTGCGACCTCTTGGTCGGACACCTGCGAGAGATCGAGCCAGGCGGGGAGCAGCGAAGCGATGCTCAGATGGTTGTGGGCATCCACGAAGCCGGGCAGGAGCGTGCGGCCCCCGAGGTCCACGCGGGCGGCTTCGGGGTGGGCTTCGAGCATCTCGGCGGGGCCCACGGAATCGATCATGTCACCGCGGAGAACGACCACCTCCGGCTCCTCCGGCTGGGGGTCCATCGAGAGGATCCTGCCCCCGTGAAAGGCCGTGAGGTCGGGCCCGGGATCGTCTCCGGTCATCTCCATGCTTCCGGTGCTCCCTTGTGGTCGAAACGGGAGGCCTGCGCCAGGAAGCGCTCGCCGAGCAGCGGACGCAGGCGCCACACCCACCTGAAGCGTCGGGGGACGAACGCGTCGAAGCGTCCGGTGTCCAACAGGTGGAGGATCGCCTCTGAGACCTCCGAAGCCGGCGTCCTCTTCCCCTTGTATGCCGAGGCCTCCTGGCCCGGAACGTCCCAGAGGGGGGTGTCGATCACACCGGGGCACACGACGTGGACCTTGACTCCCGTGTCATGCAGATCCATGGCGAGGACCTCGGCGAAACCGGTTACGGCGAACTTCGAGCCGACGTACGCGCTCTCGCGCGGTGCGGGGATGCGTCCCGCTACCGAGGACACGAAGACGAGCCTGCCACTTCGCCGTTCGAGCATCCCCGGCAGTGCTCCCAGGGTCAGTTTGACCGGCGCCAGATAGTTGAGGTGCACTGCGGTCTCGACGTCGCCGTATGCGAGGTGATCCGCCCTCACCCTGCACGGCGCACCGGCGTTGTTGACGAGAACGTCTGCGCCGCCGAGATCACTCTCGCTCCTCGAGAGGAGACCGTCGAGCTCGGCCGGATTCGAGAGGTCAGCGGCGTGGACTTCGGCCCTCCCACTGCAGCACCTCGCCACGTCCTCGAGTGCATCCTTGCGTCTTGCGACCAGCAGCAGCCGAGATCCACGCTTGGCGAGCCGGACGGCGAGATCCGCCCCGATCCCGCTCGACGCGCCGGTCACGACGATCCGAGCGTCCTCGTACGTGAAGCCCTCAGACACCTTTCCCCCCTCCACGTGGGCGGATTCAGACACCTCCACCGTAGCTGGATCTGCCCACGTCCCTTGATTCCCGGACGATTCCCGGACGTGGGCGGATTGAGACACCACAGCGGTGTCTCAATCCGCCCACGTGACTTCGTTCTCGTTTCTGCGAGGAAGTTGCATTGGGACTTGAGGGGTTCCCGGCACTGGGGGAGAATGCTTACCACGAGGTGCCGGCGGGCGGAGATGTTGCTGTGGCGAGATTCGGAGGGGCGGTTGCCCTCGTGACAGGGGCAGGTTCAGGGATAGGGCGCGCTACGGCCCGCCTGCTTGCGTCCGAGGGCGCTGCGGTCGCCGTCTGCGACCGCGACACCGACCGCGCCGACCAGGTCGCCCAGGAGATCACGACCGCGGGTGGACGCGCCCTCGCCATGAGCGCAGACGTCGGGCGGCCCAAGGACGTGCAGGCCGCCGTGGAGTCCACGGTGGATGCCTTCGGCGCGCTGGGGATACTCGTCAACAACGCCGGCCTCAGCACCCTCTCGCCGATCGAGGAGATGCTCGAGGACGAATGGGACCTCGTCCAGGACGTGTGCCTGAAGGCGGTGTACCTCGGGATCCGCTTCGCGAGTCGACACCTGCGTCGAGCCCCACACGGGGGGCGGATCGTCAACACGGCGTCCATCAGCGGAATCGTCCCCTCTGCCGGCGAATCCCACTATGCCGCCGCGAAGGCCGGCGTGATCGCCCTCACCAAGTCCGCGGCGATCGAGCTCGGTCCCGCGATCACGGTCAACGCGGTCGCGCCGGGCACGATCACCACCGGTCTCACGGAGGGACAGCTCGCGATCCCCAGCGAGGTCGAGCGCATTCTCGACAAGACGCCGGCGGGGAGAGTGGGCGAGCCCGAGGACGTGGCCGAGGTGATCGCCTTCCTCGCCTCGCCACAGGCCGGTTTCGTCACAGGGGTGACAGTGACTGTCGACGGCGGCCTGAGCCTGCGATCGAGCGGCGTGGACACTGCCCTCGAGACGATCCAGTCCCTGGGTCTGCGCAAGGGGAACCTGCCTCCCGGCAGCCCCGTGGATGCCCCATTCGGGTCGGAGACCTGGCTCTCCGCGATAGCGGACGCCGCCGACGCCGACGCAGGCTTCGCCGAGGCTGCACAGGAAGCCGACATCCGACTCCAGATCGAGGCCGACAGCACTGCGTTCGGCCTGGAGATCGGCGCCGGCGCCCTCCGCACGTGGTGGTCGGGCCCACGTGACCACCGCGCTGTCGACCTGCGCGTCCGGGCCGACATCGACACCTGGCGTGAGGTCCTCACCGGCCGCCTCGACCCCGCGAAGGCAATGACGATGCAGCGACTCGACCTGGACGGAAACCTCGAGAAGGCAGCAGCCGGCGCCGGATCGCTCCTCAGACTGTTCGAGATCTTCGTCGCCAACCCACCCCGGTTCGACTGAACGCTACGCCGGCCTGCCCTTCCCCCTCAGGTCCCGACGTCGAACAGGACCTTGATCGCGCCACTCGACTTCTTGTCGGCGAGCTTCAGGTACGCCTCCTGCCAGCGGTCGAAGGGGACATGGTGCGTGACTATCGCCGACACGTCGAACCCGTCCTGGACGAGATCGAAGTAGTGCTCGAAAGCGTGCTTGTGCACGCCGTCCACCCACTCGAAGCCGAACGCGTTCGAACCCCTGATCGTGACCTCCTTGAAGTACAGCGGGGTCCACTCCCATCGCTTCGGTGCCTCGACACCGGATACCGCGATCACACCCTGCGATCCGACCAGGCGCAGGGCAGTTTCGACCGTCTTCGGCTTGCCGACTGTGTCGTAGACCACCCCAGGCCCGTCGAGAAGCCAGCGCTTCCTGGCCCATGAGACGAGCGGCTCCGTTCCGACGAGCTCGGCGACCGTTTCGACGAGCGCGTCGGGCTTGGGACCCATGACCTTGTTCGCGCCGAACTTCATCGCGAGCTCGGCGCCCTCCTTGTGCTTGCTCACAGCCCAGATCGTCAGGTCGGGATGCAGACGCCGGAGCAGCGCCACGGCTGCGAGGCCGAGTGTCCCACACCCGTAGACGAGAGCCGGCCTGTCCGGGTCGGGTGGGTTGCGGACCACGTGACGGAGGGACACGCTCACGGGATCGGCGAGGACCGCCTGCTCCGGCGTCACCCCGGGCGGGACCGGATGGAGCTGGCTCTCGTGTGCGCTGAACCGCTCGGCATGGACTCCGCCACGGTCGGCACAGTTCCCCAGATGTATTCCACGGGCGAACGCTCCGTGCGTGAAGTTCCGGCAGTGCGGGTAGTCGCCGTTCTGGCACGCTTGGCAGGGCGTCTCGACCCCTCGCGTGTGGCACGGAATCCACGGGTCGAGAACAACCAGCTCTCCGGTGTCCGAACGCCGCGCGAGCGCTTCATGGCCGAGGATGTGCGGCATCGAGATGAGTGCCGTCATCGGATTGTCGAAGGACCCGTTCAGGAACACCTGCTTGGCGTCGGAACCGCAGATCCCCGCCAGCAGCGTGTCACAGGAAACCCATCCGTCACCTGTGTAGGGCTCTGAGACGTCCTCCATCCGTATCGGGGCCCGGCTGCCGACGAAGGCTCGCCTGGAGAAGGTGGATGCGATCTTCGTCGCTGCGACCAGCGCGATGTTCCGGTGGAAGACCAAAGCTCTCATGTCGCCCCCCAGTCTGGCATCGGCGCCACCGCTACCCCTGTCTATCCGATGCTCCGGCGGGCGTCGCCCCAGCCCGTAGCCTCCAGCTCGCACTATGCGACACTCTTCGCCCTAACGGTCGACGCCCACGAAGAGCGCG
>QWHP01000058.1 GCA_021404985.1 Actinobacteria bacterium ATB1 | reverse complement strand
GGCCGACGCGAACGAGCAAGTCCAACCAGAGCGGAGGATCGGCGGGCCGTTCCGTGACCTCCACGTCGACGTCGGCGTCGAGGAGCTCGGTGGTGAGGTCGGGTCCGTACCCGTCGGGATATCGGACCGTGTAGGTCTGCCCACCGGACAGGGTGACCTCAGCCGTGCCGGCGGTGTCGTCGAGAAGGACCTTCTCGATCTCCCCTTGTTCCAGGTCGTCCCTGAGTCTCGCAAGCCCCACCTCGCCAGATCCGTTGTCCTCGCCGGACGTCCGAAGGAGGATGCCAGCGAGGAGTGCGGCCACCAGTGCGACGACGACCACGACCAGAAAGGCGGCACGCCTACCGTGGGTCTTCTGGGAGCAGGACGGAGTTGTCATCTTCGAATCGTTAGTCGACCGAAGGGAGCGTTCGCTGAAACCCTCTCACGTCCTTCCTGCATCACCTCGCGACCATCAGGTCGCGGGCTGGATCAATCCGTAGTTGCCGTCATAACGCAGGTAGACGACGTTGCCTCGTCCCGTGTCCCCGTCGACGAAGAAGACGAACGGCTCGTTTCCGGACACGAGGATGTCGATGGCGCCATCGCAGTCGGTTTCCGGAGCGACGATGTCGCTCGTCTGGATGCTCACGGCGGCCCCGTCGATGGTGAGGTCGTGCGCACGGGCCTGGAAGAGGGTGTAGGTGCCGTCCCCGTTCCGGGCGATCACGTTCTCCTCCTCCGTGTCGATGTTCGTGAAGAGGTAGAAGTCGTGGTCGAGGATCTCCATGTCGTAGGCAGCCTCGTCCGGTGTCATCGCCTCGACGGCGAACGTCTTCCGGCGCAGGACCTCGCGTTCCTCGGGTGGCCGCGGGAAGAAAGACGGCCGGCGGCTCGGGGGGTCGCCGTGCCGCCACTCGTGCTGCTGCGTCAGCCTTGGGCGGCGACCCTCGGCGATCGTCTTGCCCCGCAGCCCTTCGAGCTGTCTCCGCAGTCTGCCCTCGAGGAGGTCACATGCCTCGACCATCGTAGCGGCGGCAACATGGGCACGGATCGCTGTGCCTTTCATGTCGAGGCTCGCCTCGGCGACGGCGGGCCGCTCGTTCGCCGGGTTCGATTCCTCGACCAACCGGATCGTGGCATGGATGATGGAGCGGGGAGCGAGGCGATAGAGGGACTCGATCTTCTTTGTCGCGTACTCCACTGCTGTCGCCCCGACTTCGCCGTGGGTTGAGACCTGGGGCTCGGGACCCTCCATTCTTCCTCCTGATGTTGGGGCTCGATGTCAGTACGAGACCGGATCGGTGCCGGAGAGATGTACCTCGGCCTGTGACGGGACGCGGGCCAAGTCCGGTCTGAAGCACTCCGAAGTCGTGCACGCTACCAGCCCGCGCACGAGCGCGTCTCCCTGGGATGGGCAGGCTACCGTTGGCCCATGGCGCACGAGTTCATCTTCACGACACGCAATCTCGAACGCGTTCATCCACCTGACAAGAAGGTTCTCGACGGGATCTCGCTGTCGTTCTTCCCGGGTGCGAAGATCGGCGTGATCGGACCGAATGGGTCCGGCAAGTCGAGCCTCCTCCGCATCATGGCGGGCGAGGACGACGGATACAAGGGCGAGGCCAGGCTCACACCAGGGTTCAGTGTCGGGTACCTCCCCCAGGAACCCGTCCTCGACCCGGGGAAGGACGTGTTCGGGAACGTCATGGAAGGCGTGGCGGAGGCGAAAGAGGCACTCGACCGCTACAACGCGGTTTGCGAGCAGATGGCGGATCCCGATGCCGACTTCGACCTCCTGATGAAGGAGCAGGCAGAGCTCCAGGACCGCATCGACACCCTGGAGGCCTGGGATCTCGATACGACGCTCGAGATCGCCATGGACTCCCTGCGTCTGCCGCCGGGCGACGCCGACGTCTCCGTGATCTCAGGTGGCGAGATGCGACGCGTTGCGCTCTGCCGCCTCCTCCTCTCCAAACCCGACTTGCTCCTCCTCGACGAGCCGACCAACCACCTCGACGCCGAGTCTGTGGCGTGGCTCGAGCGTCACCTGCAGGAGTACGAGGGGACGGTCGTGGCAGTCACGCACGACCGCTACTTCCTCGACAATGTCGCCGAGTGGATCCTCGAGCTAGACCGGGGACGCGGGACGCCCTGGCAGGGGAACTACTCCTCGTGGCTCGAGCAGAAGCAGGCGCGCCTGGTAGAGGCGAAAAGGCAGGACGAGAAGCGCCGCAAGGCCTTGGAGCGCGAGCTCGAGTGGGTCCGGATGTCCCCCAAGGCACGCCACGCCAAGGGCAAGGCGCGGCTCACCGCTTTCAACGAGCTCGCGGCCGAGGCCGAGAAGCAGACGGGCGGGCAGGACGACCTCGAGATAGCGATCCCTCCCGGACCGCGCCTCGGCGACCTCGTCCTCGAGGCCGACCACCTAGCGAAGGCCTTCGGGGATCGTCTGCTGATCGACGACTTGTCCTTCACCCTTCCGCCCGGGGGCATCGTAGGGGTGATCGGGGCGAACGGAGCGGGAAAGACCACACTCTTCCGGATGGTCGCAGGGCTCGAGGAGGCCGACTCGGGCACTTTGCGCCTCGGGCCCACGGTCGAGCTCGCGTACGTGGACCAGGGGCGCGCGACCCTCGATCCCGACCACACGGTGTACGAGGAGATCACCGACGGCCACGACGTCCTCATCGTCGGTGGCCGTGAGATCAACGGGCGCGCATACGTCGGGAGCTTCAACTTCAAGGGTTCCGACCAGCAGCGCAAGGTCGGGGTCCTGTCCGGTGGCGAGCGGAACCGTCTGCTGCTGGCCAAGACGCTCCGTAGCGGGGCGAACGTGCTCCTACTCGACGAGCCCACGAACGACCTCGACGTCGACACGCTTCGCGCGCTGGAGAACGGTCTCGAGAGCTTCCCGGGTTGCGTCGTCGTGATCAGCCACGACCGCTGGTTCCTGGACCGGATCGCGACCCACGTCCTAGCGTTCGAAGGCGACTCACGCGTGGTCTGGTTCGAGGGAAACTTCAGCGACTACGAGGCGGACCGGCGGCGCCGCCTGGGTGACGAGGCGGACCGGCCCCACAGGATCAAGTACCGCAAGCTCACGCGTTGAGCGTAGGGGAGTTGCTGCGGACCCGTGCCGGGGCGCCGGATGTTCCTGTGTCCTCAGGCGTCGCGGAGGAACTCGATCGCGCGGCGCCAGGCGTCAGCGGCGTCGTCGGGACGGTGCGTAGGACGCGCCGGGTCGTGGACGAAGCCGTGCTCGGCGTCGGGATAACGCACGACCGTCGCTCCGGCGGTCTCGAGCTCGGCGACATCGTCCGGGGGTGTGAAGTGGTCGCGCTCGCCGATGATCGCCAGGACGCGCGCCCGGTGGCGCTTCACTTCCCGAAGCGGATCGCCGTGGCCGGACCCCCGCCACTCCTCGGGCACGTGGATCATCCCGTAGAAGGAGACCACCTTGTCGAAACGCCCCGTCCCGGACGCCTTCAACGCGTACATGCCGCCCATGCAGAACCCGACCACACCCACCTTCTCGCATCGCGTCATCGCCGCCGCCTGGACGACGTCACCCAACTGGCGGGTATCGTCCAGAGTGCCCATCGCCGCCAGCCGATCGTCCAGGTCCATCGCCTCGCGGCCCGGGAACGGTTCGGGGCACACTACGCACCAACCCTCCTCGCGGGCGAGCCTGTCCGCCATGTCCTCGAAGAGTGGGCGCAACCCCATGATGTCGGGGATCAGCACGAGCCCTCGTACCGCGTCCGAAACCTGACCGGTCGTGTCGGGCAGCGCCATGTGCGCACGTGTGCCTGAGGGCAACTCGATGTCACTCACTTCGAGGCCTCCTTCGCCTTGGCAGAACCCTTCATCGCCCGCTTCATGTCTCTCAGCTCTTCGACCTTGTCGAAGCTGTCGACGTCGGCGATCGAAGGCCAGTCCGCCGCCACTTCCTCCCACCCTGGCGGAGCGGCGCCGAGGCGCTTCCCGAGGACCCCGACGAGGATCCGCGACTTGTGCTCGCCGAAGCCCGGCAAGTTTCGCAGGCGCCTGTAGAGATCGTCGCTGTCGCCGGCCTCGCCCCAGATCCGGTCCGGATCGCCGCCGAAGTTGTCGACGATGTGGGTCGCGAGCTTGTGCGTACGCTGCGCCATCGAGCCCGGATACCTGTGCAGGGCCGGCCTCTCCCGGAACGCCGCTTCGAGGGCGTCCGGATTCATCGCAGCGATGCTCGACGCGTCATAGGGACCGATTCTCCGGCCCAGCGTGTAGGGGCCGCGAAACGCCGCCTCCATCGGGTACTGCTGGTCGAGGAGCATGCCGAGGAGGAGAGCGAAGGAGCTCTCCGCTAGGTAGCGGTTCGCGTCCTCGTCGTCTGTGAATGGAAGGGTGCTCGGTCTGGATCGGGCCATGTTCACCTCGTGTCCGGTCCGGGTGCGGATGCTTTGGGTGGAGCCCGGTCGGATGTGGGCGCTACGGTTGCTCCCCGGTGCTCCTCTGTGCCAATCCTGTCACGCAATCTCCGGGAGAGGAATCCCATGCCCGAAGCAGTGATCGTGTCGACAGCACGTACACCCATCGGCCGCGCCTTCAAGGGGTCCCTGAAGGACCGGCGCAGCGACGACACGGCTGCACATGTCGTGAAAGCCGCTCTCGACAAGCTCCCCGAGCTCGACCGGACGGAGATCGAGGACCTTGTTCTCGGATGCGGGCTCCCCGGCGGGGAACAGGGATACAACATGGCACGCGTCGTGGCGATCCTTGCCGGGCTCGACGAGGTTCCGGGGACCACGGTCAACCGATACTGTGCCTCCTCCCTGCAGGCAATCCGCATGGCAGCACATGCCGTGCGAGCCGGTGAGGGCGACGTGTTCGTTGCTGCCGGCACAGAGTTCGTGAGCCGGTTCTTCAAGGGTTCCTCGGATGGTCTGCCGGACACGCAGAACCCGAAGTTCGACGAGGCGCAGGCACGGACGGCCGAACGATCGCAGGAAGGTGCACCGGCGTGGGATCCCGGACCGGGCCTCCCCGACATCTACATCGCGATGGGTCAGACAGCCGAGAACGTCTGCCAGCTCAAGGGCGTTTCTCGGGAGGTCATGGACGAGTTCGCATGCCTGTCGCAGAACCGGGCGGTGGCGGCACAGGAGCGTGGGTTCTTCGAGCGCGAGATCGTCCCGGTGGAGTCGCCCGAGGGGACCGTTGCCAAGGACGACGGTCCACGCCCCGGGACCACCGTGGAGAAGCTCGCCACCCTCCCTCCGGTCTTTCGTCCCGACGGCCAGGTGACGGCAGGGAACGCGTGCCCGCTCAACGACGGATCGGCCGCAGTGGTGGTGATGAGCGACACTCGCGCAGCCGAGCTCGGCATCAGGCCGCTCGCCAGGGTCGTGGCGAGCGCAGTGTCCGGTCTTCATCCGGAGATCATGGGCCTCGGCCCGGTCGAGGCTGTCCGCAAGGTGCTGGCGCGCGCCGGCATGACGATCTCGGACATCGACCTTGTGGAACTCAACGAGGCGTTCGCCGCGCAGGTGATTCCGTCCGCAGACGAGCTCGGCATCGACTGGGACAAGCTCAACCCCAACGGCGGTGCGATCGCACTCGGGCACCCCTTCGGCATGACGGGGGCGCGGATCATGACGACGCTGCTCAACGGACTCGAGGACGCGGACAAGACGGTCGGTCTCGAGACGATGTGCGTTGGCGGTGGTCAGGGCATGGCGATGATCGTCGAGCGTCTCTGACCGACACGGCGGACGCCCTTCCGGGCTGCGATAGTGTTCCAGTGTGGAGGCGGCAGGGAACCGTAAGGTGGGAACGCCGAGGTCGACGAGTCTCGCGAGCCGGGGACGTCGCATGCGCGTCTGGGCCGTGGTCTCGACCCTCTTGCTCTGCACTGCGGCGGCAGGCGGGTGGGTTGCCTATGGTCTGTACCGCGTAGACCGTTCGATCGAGCGCGTTCCCGTGGAGGGGCTGGCCGACCCCCCTGTCCCGGAGACGACCCAGCCGACGGATTCTGCTCCCGAAACGGCCCCGTCGACCCTCGCAACGAGGAGCCGGCCGGAGTTCGAGGTGGACCCGAACGCGGTTGCTGCCCACCCGAACGCCCGCTTCTATCTTTTGCTCGGCAGCGACAGCCGGGCGGGGCATCCATTCGCTGCGACCCAGGGGATGACCGGTCGCGGGCGGACAGACGTGATCGTCCTCGTGCGCGTGATCCCGGGGAGAGTGCCCATGCTGCTCTCGATCCCGCGGGACCTCCGGGTGCGCCTCCCCGGAAGCTCGGGCTACGAGAAGGTGAACGCCGCGTATGCGCGAGGTGGGCTGTCCCTGGCGGTCAAGACGATCACGGAGCGCTTCGGGATACCCGTACATCATGTCGCGCTGGTCGACTTCGCTGGGTTCGAACGCGTCATCGAGGTCCTCGGAGGTGTCGAGGTGTGCACCGAGTTCGCCGAGCGGGATTCGTACTCGGACTTGAGCAAGGAAGCTGGTTGCCAGACGCTCGACGGCCCGGCCGCACTGTCCTACGTCCGGGCGCGTCACGCCGAGCAACTCGTGGGTGGGACGTGGCGGACCGACCCCTCGGGCGACTTCGGTCGGATGGCACGCCAGCAGGCGGTCTTGTTCGGACTTGCCCGCAAGCTCCGCGACGCCCAGAACTTGGCGCGTCTTCCCAGCCTGGCCGCTGCCCTCGAGGGATCAGTGTCGGTCGACGAGGGCTTTACGTTGGCGGAGATGCTGGCTTTGGGCTCCGACTACGGAGGATCGCTCGACGAGACGGTGAAGGCGGCGTTGCCCGGGAAGGGCGGTCTTGTCGGCGGTGTCTACTACGTGCGGCCGAATCAGGAGACCCAGTCGATCGTGGATGGCTTCAAGTCGGGGACTCTCTGAGGGTTGCTGTCGCTCCGGGAGGTCCTTCGAGATCCACTCTGGGAACGATCCGTGCGAGCCAGCGCGGGAACCACCAGTTGGCGTTTCCGGCGAGGGCCATGGCGGCGGAAACCATGCACTGCCTGATGACGGTGGCGTCCACCAGGATGGAGGCAGCGAGGCCGAGGCCGAACATCTTGACGACTGCGTCGTCGTTGGTCACGAAGGCCAGGAAGACGCAGACCATGATCGCTGCAGCCGCACTGACGAGCCGGGCGGTCCACGCCATGCCACGCACGATCGCATCCCTGTTGGTGTGGCCCCACTCGTGCTCCTCCCGTATGCGGCTCAGGATGAATACCTCGTAGTCCATGGAGAGGCCGAAGAGGACGGCGAAGAGGATCATCGGGAGGAACGACACGATCGGTGTCGGGGTGTCGAGACCGACGAGGCCGAGACCCCATCCCCACTGGAACACTGCCACGACCACACCGTAGGCGGCACCGATCGAGAGAGCAGCCATGACGGCGGCCTTCGCAGGGAGGAACAGGGACCTGAACGCCTCCATGAGGAGGACGAATGCCACAGCCATCACGACACCAGCGAAGACGGGAAGGCGGCTTGCGACGCGGTCTCCGATGTCTATGAAGGCGGCGACTTCCCCTCCCACATAGGCGTCCAAACCCGTGGCGGACCGGACTTGAGGCAGCGTTACGTCACGCAAACGGTTCACGAGGTCCGTAGTCGCCACGGACGCGGGCTCGGAGTCGGGGTACACCGTGTAGAGCGCTGCACTTCCGGAGTCGGAGATCTGCGGTGGGAGGACCGACGCGACCCCTCGGGTCCGTGTGAGGTCGCGTCGGATGCGTTCGAATAATGCGGTCGACGGCTTGCCCTTGGCAGCCACCGCTGCGTCCACGACCACGAGGACAGGTCCGTTCAGACCCGGACCGAACCCTTCGGCGACCATCTCGTAGGCGCGGTGCTGGGTCCATTGCGGGGGGTCGGACGACGCGTCCACCGTGCCGAGTCGTAGGGACATGAGCGGCCAGGTGAGTGCGAGGATGACGGCCAGGGATGCTGCGAGGAACGGCCACGGATGGTCTGCCACGGTGCTTGCCATGCGGCCCCAGATCGTCCTCTCCGGCGGGCTGTGAGGGACTTGTGGGCATTGCGGGCAAGGGGACCGACCGTGAGCGCATCGATCCTCGGGCCGAGAACGGACAGCAGTGCGGGCAGGAGAGTCGTGGCCACGGCAACCGCGATGCAGACCATGACCGCGACCGTGTAGCCGAGAGACGTCACGATCGGGATTCCGATCAGGGCGAGTCCGATGTTTGCGGCCACGACGGTTGTGCCCGCGATCAGGACGGATCGCCCGGCGGTCGTCGAGGCCATGGCGACTGCCTCGCGAACGCCGGCACCGCCTGCGAGGCACTCGCGATGCCGTGTGACGAGGAAGAGCGAGTAGTCGATGCCGGCGCCGAGGCCGATCATGGTCCCGACCACGGGACCTGCAGCGGGGACTTCGACCACTCGTTCGAGGAGGTCGATCGCGGCAAGGCCGGTCACGAGGCCGAAGCCTGCAGACAGGATCGGGAGGGCCATGCCGGTCACGGAGCCGAAAGCGACGAGGAGAATGACCACGGCTGCGGCGAGGCCGATAAGCTCGCTGTAGTCGCGTTGCATGGGCGGATACGCGGACACCAGATCGCCGGTGAACGCGGCCTCGATGCCGTATGGCAGGTGCCGTCCAACGGTGCTCTCGAGTGACCGCACCTGTTTGCGGCTCAGGTCAGCGGTCTCGGTGTCGTAGCCGACATCGATGATTGCATATCGGTCGTCGGACGAGACGGTGGCATCGTGGCACCCGACGCGGTTGACGAATAGGGGTTCCCGACAGTGCTGACGTGGGCGAGAGCCGAGACGGCTTCGATCGTCTCGGCTATGCCCGCACGGATCGCCGGGTCCGACAGCGTGTGGTTCTCCATGCGGAGAACGATCTGGGCGCTCGCGTCGCCCTGTGAAGGGAAGTCCCGTTCGAGGATGTCGAGCGCGACTCGGGATTCGCCCGCTGGGATCGTGTAGTTGTTGCGAGGCTTGCCACCCCAGAGCGTTCCGAGCGCAACGAGGAGCACCAGGGCGATAACCCACGCGCCCAGGATCCACCACTTGTGCTCGAAGCACCACGCGCCGAAGGAGACGTCGTGAACGCGCGATCGGGTCCGGTCTTCCGTCATCGTTGGACGCTTCGGCACCCTCGGTGCCCGCCTGAAACCGTCCGGGCGACTGCCTTGGAGACAGCGGGCAGATCGGTGCCCGGAAACGGGGGGAGGCTGTTCGGGCAGACGATCCGACGGCAGGGACGGTCCGGTCCCGAGGCGAAGCAGGAGACGTGCGCAGGCCCGGTGGCCACACGGTTCGCGACTGCAAGCGTTATGCGATATTCAGCTAGCATCCCCTCTGATTGGTGTCGGGTGGGCCGACGTCAAGTACTTACAGAGCAGACCCCACAGGGAGGACCACCGACGTGACCAGGGCACCGGCGGGCCCGAGCCGTGAGCAGGTGGAATCTGCGTGCGGACTGCTCGGCGTGCGCGAGGGGGCGTCACGCGAGGGGATCCTCGCCGCTTGGAAGGCGGCGATACGAGGGGTGCACCCGGACCTCGCAGACGAGGCCGATCGCGAGGCCGCGGAAGAACGCACGAAGATGATCAACCTCGCCAAGGAGCAGCTATTGGGCGCCCTCGACAGCAAGGGGCGGCTCGAGCTGCCACCGCGGTCGGGACGGCAGCGCCACGGCACTCCCTCGGTTCGGACCGTCCCTGTCCCGCAGGGGAGGAGCGTCCGCGCAACCCCGGTGACGCATTCGGATGGATCGGCACCGCAGCGACCCGTCGCTCCGCAGGCGCCAGCCCAGCCCCGCGTGCGTCCCCAGCACGCCGTACGACGCGCACCCCCGGGGCCGATCGGTCCCCACGTGGCGGCTGCCGTTGCCGGTCCGGCCGGTTCGCACGAGGGTGATCGCGGAAACCACCGTGTCCTGCTCGTCGCGGTCGGCCTCTGCGCCTTGGTGCTCGTCCTGATGGTCCTCGGCGCCTACCTGTTCTCGCGGATCTCGACCGAACCCCAACCCGACGATGTCTCACCTTCCACGCCCGTGGCGCCCGCCGGTATGGTCTGGGTTGGGCGGTAGCCCGGGTCTCAGGCCATGCGTTCGATCATCGCGTCGGCGAACTGTGAGGTCTTGACTTCGGTGGCCCCCTCGGTCATGCGTGCGAAGTCGTACGTGACGATCTTGTCCCGGATCGTCGCCTCGAGTGAGGACACGATGCGGTCGGCGGCGTCGCGCCACCCCATGTACTCGAACATGAGGACGCCGGAGAGGATCACCGAACCGGGGTTCACCTTGTCGAGGTTCGCGTACTTCGGGGCCGTCCCATGCGTGGCCTCGAAGATCGCGTGTCCTGTCAGGTAGTTGACGTTCCCTCCCGGTGCGATGCCGATCCCCCCGACCTGGGCAGCGAGCGCATCGGATGCGTAGTCGCC
>QWHP01000524.1 GCA_021404985.1 Actinobacteria bacterium ATB1 | reverse complement strand
GGCCAGGTCGGCGCCCCGAAGCCGGAGTCGCAGAGGCGATCCCACCATTCGGCCACGGTCAGGTCGGGGTCCCAATTCTGTTCGAGCCAGGACCGGACTTCACTTTGCAGTTCGGTGTCTGTGGTCATTTGCGGTGCCTCGGGAGCTCGTGACGGCCTCTGTTGACGACCCGGACACGGAATTCAACCACGGTCGCGAGGTGACCGGCCAAACTCCCGGAACCTCCCAAGGTGACTCGGACAAGGTGACTCGGAAGGGTCGGATTCGCGAGCCTTGTCCCATGCCAGAGACGATCCAGATCACCCTCACCGACGAGTCGGTTGCGACCATAACGCTGGACCGGCCGGAGAAGCGCAATGCCCTCTCGATACGCCTGAGGGACGAGGTCTCCGATGCATTCGACGCACTGGTCGCATCGGGCACCGTCAAGGTCGTCGTCGTCACCGGTGCCGGCGACCACTTCTCCGCAGGCTTCGACCTCAAGGAGTTCGCGGTCGACGACGCCGAGTTCCAGCGCAGGCTCTGGGAGTCGAGCGACAGGTTCCACGAGACCATCCTGAGGTGTCCGCTCCCCACCGTGGCCGCTGTGAACGGGTCAGCGCTGGCAGGCGGATTCGATCTCGCAGTCCTCTGTGACATCCGAATCGCTGCCGACACGGCACGCTTCGCCCATCCGGAACAGGTCTTCGGCGACGTCGTCTACGGACCTCTCCACGACCTCGTCGGAGGTGCCCTCGCAAGGGACCTGGCGCTCACCGGCCGTGAGATGTCCGTCGAGGAAGCCCTCCGGGTCGGCCTGGTCACGCATGTCGTGAGCCCCGAGGAGTTGCACGAGGAAGTCGTGAACGTCACGCGCCAGATCGTTCGCGCTCCCCGCGAGCTCCTGATGCGGACGAAGGCAAAGGCCTTGCGGCACTCGGGATCAAAAGTGGGAACTGTGACGCTGGATCTCTGACCCGAAGTGCTCCGGTATCACCAGGAAGACCTCTCCCGACCCGTACACTCCTGCGTGTCTGTCCCGACATCGAAGGGGGAAACTCATGGCTGACACCGAGCTCGACGAAGCCGAGGTTGAGGAAGCGGCCGGCGAGGCATTGGAGGCAGCCGCAGACCTCTGGTGGCTCTGGATCGTCCTCGGGGTCATATGGATAGTCATCGCGCTCGTGATCCTGCAGTTCGACACGGCATCCGTCACCACGATCGGGGTCATCGTAGGTGTGATGTTCCTTGTGGCTGGGATCCAGGAATTCCTCCTGGCGTCCGTCTCTGAAGGCTGGAAGTGGCTCTGGATCCTATTCGGGGCGATCTTTGTCGTCGCCGGTCTCGTTGCCCTGTTCAATCCGGAGAAGACGTTCGCTACCGTGGCCGACATCCTCGGCTTCCTCTTCCTCATGGTGGGGATCTTCTGGATCATCGAGGCGTTCGCCACCAGGGACTACAACGACCTGTGGTGGCTCGGACTGGTCTCGGGGATCCTCATGGTCGTGCTCGCGTTCTGGACGGCAGGCCAGTTCTTCATCACCCGTGCCTACGTGCTCATCGTGTTTGCCGGGATCTGGGCTCTGTTCCACGGGTTCATGGACATCGTCAAGGCCTTCGCCCTCAAGAGAGTGGGGAAGATCACCGCCGGCTGAAGCCGAAATGCCCTGCCGTCGCAGCGGCCTCAACCGAGGAGTCGCACTCGGCCTGAGCCGAGGTCGTACATCGCGCCGTAGATCCCGATCGAGCCCTCGGACTCGAGTCCGGCAAGTAGCGAGCTCTGCTGCCGGATCTCGTCCAGAACAAGTGTGACGTTCCAGGAGGCAGCCCGGTCGACCAATGGGATCTCGTCCCTGCCGTCCTCGGTGGCCGCCTCGACCGCCGGACCGAGTTTGGCGAGCAGGCTCGACAGGTGTCCCAGCTCGACGTGTTCGAACGCTCCCTGGACCGCCCCGCACGAGGTGTGCCCCATGTC
>QWHP01000523.1 GCA_021404985.1 Actinobacteria bacterium ATB1 | reverse complement strand
GACAACTAGAGGGGTTCAAGGAGTCGACCTCGACGGACCCCTTCACCTTGCAGAACAAGAAGCTCCTCAAGGTGTTCCTTCACTACGGCCGCGTCATGGCGCGACGCGGAGCGATGGTGGCCTATCAGGGAGATGCGCAGTTCGAGCACGGAGGCTCCGGCGGGGCCGCGAAGTGGATGAAGAAGGTGGCCACCGGCGAGGGGGTCCCCATCATGAACATCGCGGGAACTGGCGAGGTGTTCCTTGCCGACTTCGCCAAGGACATCCAGGTTCTCTATCTCGAGAACGACATGCTGACGTGCAACGGCGCCAACGTCCTGGCGTTCCACGGCGACAGCATCAACTGGGACATCCAGCGGGTGTCCGGTGGGATAGGCGGCATGATGGCGGGTGGCCTCTACAACGTGACCCTGCAAGGCACGGGTTACGTCGCGCTGACCACCAACGGCGAGCCGATCATCCTCGACGTCGCGCAGGCACCCACGTTCGCCGACGCACAGGCCGTGGTCGCCTGGACCTCGGGTGTCCAGACAGGAATCAAGACGGACGTGAGCGCGAAGACGCTCATCGGCAAGGGTTCCGGCGAGACCATCCAGGTCGGGTTCTCCGGCCAGGGCTGGGTGATGGTCCAGCCCTCCGAGAACATCACGTTTGGAGCCGGCACGGCCTGAGAACGAGAACCCACATCTGGGCAGATCCAGACACGTATGTGGCATCTGAATCCGCCCACGTAGCTGTCTGACGCACGGCCTGAGAACGAGAACCCACATCTGGGCGCATCCAGACACGTATGTGGCATCTGAATCCGCCCACGTAGCTGGCGGGCCGGGGCTGGCGAGGATCGCAGCTCCTCTTGATTCTCAATAAGCAGGATTATCTAGAAATCACTTGGGGTTCTCCCCTGGCAACAGGACCTCTTTGCGTCTCCCCCTGCCCTCCGCACGGCGCCTGTCCACCGTCGGCTGGAGGCAGGGAACGTCCTGTGGAAGACTGGGCGCGCGGCCCTCCGGCGGGCGCCCAGCCAAGCTCTCGGAGACCGACCCATCACGCAAGCTGCGGAGGAAGCTTCCAATGGCCGACATCACAGCACTCCTCGAGGACGCCATCGGCACCGGCGACGTCCTCGAGGGTGACGCCATCGGCGACGACTACTCGCACGACGAGACCTTGACGGCGATCCCGCAGTCCCCCGCCCACGTGGTTCGCCCCGAGACGACCTCCGACGTCGCCGCGATCCTCCGCGTGGCGAACGAGCACCACATCCCCGTCACCGCACGAGGCAGCGGGACCGGGCTCTCCGGGGCCGCGGTACCCCGCCCGGGTGGGATCGTGGTGAGCTTCGAGCGCATGAATCGCATCCTCGAGATAGACGAGGACAACTACGTCGCAGTCGTCGAACCCGGCGTCACACTCGACCAGCTCGACGGCGCTCTCACCGGGCACGGGTTGGTGTACCCCGTCTACCCAGGGGAGTACTCCGCGTCGATTGGCGGAAACGTCAGCACGAACGCAGGCGGTATGCGGGCCGTCAAGTACGGCGTCACGCGCCACCAGGTGCTCGGCCTCGAGGCCGTCCTGCCCAACGGGGAGGTCATCAGAACCGGTGGCAAGTACGTCAAGGCCACCTCCGGATACGACCTGACGCAACTCATCGTCGGCTCGGAGGGCACCCTCGCCCTCGTGACGGAGGCGACACTGCGTCTCCACCCCCGCTTCCCCGAACAGGCGACCATCCTCGCGCCGTTCCGCACCCTCGACGCGGTCACCGAATCGATCCCCAGGATCGTGGGCAGCGGTGTGGAGCCCCTCGTCCTCGAGTACATCGACATGCTCACGATGGCTGCGATGCAGGCGAAGCTGGGACTCGACCTCGGCATCCCCGAGGAGGTCCGCAACTCTGCTCTCGCCTACCTGGTGGTCATGCTGGAGGGCACGCGCGACGCCAGGCTCGAGGAAGAC
>QWHP01000522.1 GCA_021404985.1 Actinobacteria bacterium ATB1 | reverse complement strand
ATCCCCCTCCCGCAGAACCGCTGAGGTGGCGGACTCCGAGAAGCCGGGCAGGTTCTCGCGCCGGCGCGATCGCAGGTTCGAAGGTGCCGAGCGGGATGCCGAGCCGTCATCGCAGACCGACGATCTACCCGACCTCGAGAAGATCGACGACCCGATCGAGTTGCGCGAGACGGCGTCGTGGCTTCGGGAGGAGCTGATCGCGACCCGGATCGACAGAACCGAGCATCTCGACCACCTCCTGCGCATCAAGGCTGAGTTCGACAACTACCGGAAGCGGATGCTCCGCGAGCAGTCGGATGTGGTGGCACGAGCCGCGCAGTCGATGGTGGAGTCGCTGCTCCAGGTGCTCGACAGCTTCGACTTCGCGATGGAGCACCCTCCGGACGACCTGCCCTCGGACGACCCTTTCCTCAAGGGTGTCATGGCCGTGCGCAGCCAGTTGCTCGACATCCTCGACAAGGAGGGCCTCGAGCGCATCGAGCCGGCTCCGGATGCCGACTTCGATCCGAACGTGCACGAGGCCGTTGCCCACGTCCCCGGTGATGGCGACGCCGAGAAGGTCTTGGAGGTCGTCCAGCCGGGATACCGGTTCAAGGGGCGCCTCTTGCGAGCGGCGAAGGTTGTAGTCGGCGGCTGAGCCGTCCCTGCGGGGTTAGGAGAGAACGGAAGAGCTTGAGCACGTTCCGACCGGACCAGGACGACCTCTACGAGATCCTCGACGTCGGCCCGACTGCCTCGGCGGACGAGATCAAGAAGGCGTACCGGAAGCTGGCCCAGCGCTACCACCCAGACATCAACTCCGGGGACAAGTCCGCCGAGGAGCACTTCAAGCGCGTCAATGCAGCCTACGACGTCCTGAGCGATGCCAGGAAGCGCAAGGAATACGACGAGATGCGCCGGCTCATGTCCAGCGGTGGATTCAGGTCGGGTGCCTCGGGCGGTTTCGGCTCGCAGGGGATCAGGTTCGAGGACCTCGGCGACATTTTCGGCTCCTCGGGAGTCCGCTTCGAGGACCTCTTCGGGGGGGCCGGAGGGCGACGTCGTGCGCCGTCGAGTCGTCGGCGTGGACGAGACGTCGAGGCGGACCTCCATCTGACCTTCGAGGACGCCATGTCTGGAGTGACCACGCAGGTTCGTGTTCCCACGAAGGAGCCCTGTGAGCGTTGCGACGCCAGCGGGGCGGAGCCCGGCACGGCACCCCGGCCCTGTCCGCAGTGCGGTGGAAGGGGCACGGTCTCGGATCAGCAGGGATTCTTCGGTTTGAGTCGTCCGTGCCGCTCCTGCGGTGGCGAGGGACAGGTCATCGACCGACCGTGCAAGACCTGCCGCGGGGAGGGGTACATCCGCAAGACGAAGAGCGTCAAGGTTGCCATACCTGCCGGGGTCAAGGACGGGACGCGTGTCCGTGTCCGAGGCCGGGGCGAACCGGGGGACAATGCCGGTCCCCCCGGGGACCTCTTCGTTAAGACGCATGTCTCTCCGCATCCTCGGTTCACTCGGAAGGGAGACGATCTTGCAGTCACGCTCAAGGTCCCGTACGCGACCTTGGTACTCGGAGGTGAGGCAAGGGCCCCCACACTCGACGGCTCCGTCACGTTGAAGGTGGCGGAGGGCACACCTGTCCGGCGCACGCTCAAGGTGAAGGGCAAGGGTGCGCCGCGGGCGAGGGGCAAGGGTCGCGGGGATCTCCTCGTCACCCTCGACGTCGAAGTCCCGTCGAAGGTGCCGGAGGAGGCAAAGGAGGCGCTGCGCTCGTTCACCGAACTGACGGGCTCCTCGCCGGCCTCGGGGGGGCCCGGGTCAGGAGGCGGGGGCAGCTCCGAGAACGGCGCGGCTTCGGGAGGACCTGGTCGCCTGGGGAGGAAGAAGAAGGCAGGTAAGAAGAGATGAGGGACTACGACGAAGCCGCCGTGTACGTGATCTCGGTGGCCGCCGAGCTGGCCGGGGTGCATCCCCAGAC
>QWHP01000521.1 GCA_021404985.1 Actinobacteria bacterium ATB1 | reverse complement strand
GACTGAGGACGTCGACGAGGGCGTTGCCGATACCGAGCACGTCGAATGTGGCGTCGGCCACCGTGACCACCTTCTCGAGCGGATCGCAGACGGCCGTATACTTGCTGCTTCCCCAAGGTCTTGACCACCTGACCTCCCGGAGGGCGTCATGGCGAAGAACGAGATCCGCGTGAAGGTCACGCTCGAATGCACCGAAACCGGTGACCGCAACTACGTGACGACGAAGAACAAGCGCAACTCTCCCGGGCGTATCGAGCTGATGAAGTACTCACCCCGTCTGCGCCGGCACACCCTGCACCGCGACGAGTCCGAGCCCGCCGTGGCGTCGTGTGGTCGAGCCGTCGCCCTGCTTGAAGGCCACGAAGACGTCGGCGAGCTCCTCCTCCGTCATTCCCGGACCCTCGTCCGCGACACTGACCATCACGTATCCCTCACGTGACCCGTGCGGTTCCACGCCCACGCGGATATTGCCTTCCGTGAACTTCACGGCATTCTCGACGAGCTCGTGGACAATCTGTCGCAGGAGGACCTCGTCCCCCATGATGGGCGCGCAATCCCTCTCGGTTCTGACATCCGCCCTGTCGCCGATCCCTGCCACCCGGGTCACCTCGTCCTCGACGAGAGCGGCGAGATCGATCGGCAACATCGCGCACCCAACGCCCCCGGCTGCGACCGAACCGATGACGATGAGCCTGTTGATCTGAGCGAGAAGACGGTCGCCGTTTTTCTCGATCAGCTCGACGAGTTGGTTGCGCGTCCCGTCGTCGAGGTCCGGGCGACGCAGCATCGCCGCCGCTCCCTTGATCGGGGTCAGAGGGGTGCGCAGCTCGTGCGACACGTTGGCGACAAGCTCGGTCTTGGCTTCGTCGAGGGCACGGAGCTGGTCGATGACCCGTTCCTGCTCGTCGCGGTAGTCCGAGAGCTTCGCTGCCATCGTGTTGAAACTCACGGCCAGGTCGGCAAGCTCGTCCCTCCCCGAGGGCTCGACCCGCGATCCGAAATCTCCGGATGCCACCGAGTCGGCACCGTCCCTGAGCCGCCTCACCGTCTGCGAAACCCGCTGCGTGAAGAGAAGCCCGATCCCGACGACGGCGAGAAGCCCGACCCCGAAGAGGAGGATCACCTGGCGACGTGTGGCATCTACGGCAACGGCGACCGGAGCCGACGGGACACTGATGGCGAGATACCCGGCCGGCTCCCCCCTGAGTCTCCAGCCGACTGTCCCGACTGCGTAGGAGCCGCCCTGCCAGTCCGTGCGACGGACTTCCGACCTGCTCGCCGCCTGTGTGACCTGCCCGGGCGCCGCCGCGAACGGACCGGCCGTGCCGGCTCCACCGTACGTCGACGCCAGGAGGTTGCCGGTGCTGTCGTGAACAGCGACATCGAGACCCGAGCTCTCCCTCATGGCGCTGGCGACCCGATCGGGCCGGGTCAGGACGACCGCCGCGCCCAGGAGACCACCGTCGGAATCCCTGAGCGGGACAGCGGTTACGAGTCCGTGAGGTGTCAACTCGGCGAACTTGTCCCCGAGTGAGTCCTTCTCGCCGGACAGGACGCGTGCGACAGGCTCTGCGGAGAGCACGGCGTCGAGCTCGGTCCCTTCCAGAGGGCGCGCGCCACCGGCGACCGCGAGACCCGCGGTGCCCCCCCCGTGCTCACCCGGCCTCGCGACGAGCACCGCGTCGGAGCCACTCGTCGCGAGAGCCTCTTCGAGGTTGCCCTGGGTAGGGAGCGTCCCGTTCTCCAGAGTGCTTGCGGCCGCGAGGGCGCTCTCCTCGATCCCCGCCGCCGTCACCTGGGCACGGGTCAGGCCCTCCGAGAGTGTCGCGAGCTGGCGCTCCTCGAGCGTCCCGAAGGACTGCCTGGTCACTATCCAGCTCCCTGCTGTGGCGAGGAAGAGGACGACCGCGACGAATGGAAGGGTGAGTCTCATGCTCAGACTCCGTGGACCGATCATCTGCATCGGCTGCCTCCCGCCGGCTGCGTTCAGCCGGTCGCACCGCCGGACGTACCGGTGTTCGACTGGTTCAGGCGCTGGAGCTGGAGCTGGAGCTCCCGTGCCCTGCGTTGCGCCTCGGCCTGGAGCTCGCGGGCACGACGCTCCGCCTCGAGCCGCGCCTGCCTCGCCTCTGCCTCGAGCTCGAGCCGGGCCTGTCTCGCTTGCGTCTCGAGCTCGGCTTTGGCCTCACGCATCTGCCTCTCGAAATCGGCCTTCTGTTCCCAGAGGGCCGGCGCCGAGGTGGTCGGCGGCGGGGGCGGAGAGGTCGG
>QWHP01000520.1 GCA_021404985.1 Actinobacteria bacterium ATB1 | reverse complement strand
TTGTCGAATCCGGAAATATGGGATGAAAATTGCATTTGAATAGCATTGGACAGGGAGGTCCAGGTTGAGAGGGGTGGTTTATTTCCACCACCTTCAGGGCAATTTTCCAGCCCGCCAATGGAACTCATGAGAGAGTGCTCTGCCAATGCAATCTCAGGGTATTCCGGCCACCAGGTTCCCCCAGTCGACACCGAAGAGCCATGCGGTCAGGAGGACGAGGTAGAGGGCCTGGAGCGCGATCGTCACGAACCGTGCGGAGACGAGGCCGACCTCGAGCTCGCCGGTCCGGGCGGGGACGGCGAGGAGCCGATGCGCGACCCTGTTGCGCCGCAGCTCGGTGAACGTCCCGGCACTCGTGAGGCCAGTTATGACGAGAAAGAGGACCAACTGGGTGTACGCCACACGGCCGATCCCGCCCGCGATCTGCTCGCCGGACAGCGTCTCGGTCCGCACACCTGCAAGTGGGGCGCGGGACGCGACCTGTGACGCGACCGCTCGTGCTCTGGCTTCGGGGACACCCGCCGCGTCGGCGCCAACCCGAGCGGCAGTGGACGAAACCACCTCCTCACTCACGGCGGCACCTACTGACGATCGAACGAGAGCCAGGTCCGTGGCTCCTCCCGAGATCACGTCAACCGTGACTACGTCATCTCCCTCGGGAGCATCTGCGTAGCTGCGCGGGATCACGACTCCGAACGTGACGTACTGGCGGGTGACTGCGTCCGAGAGCTCCTCCCGCGTCGCATAAGTCTCGATCTCGATCCCCGGCTGATCTGCGAGCCGCGCGACGAGGCGACGCGACGCGCCCGAGTCCGACTCGTCGAACACCCCGACCGGGATCTCGCTACCTGCACTCCCGAACGCGAGGCCGATGAGGAACACGAGAGCGACAGGCAGAACGAGGATGAAGAACAGAGCCACCTTGTCGCGACGTAAGCCGTGGAACTCTGCAGCCGCAGCCGCGAACAGGCGGTTCGGGAAGCCTCTCACGATCGGAACGCCCTTCGGCCCAGAAGGAATGTGAAGGCGATCCCGGCCACGCCGACCGATGCCGTGAAGGCCACGGCAGGCGCCACGGTGGCGAGGGATCCACCACCCTCCGCGAGGATGAGCTCCGTGAATCCGACCAAGGCACGGCCGTTCGGGGTCGCCTGCTGCATCTGACGGAAGAACTCGGGCAACTGGCCGCGGATGAACGATCCGCCGGCCACGGCGAGAACGAAGACGATGGCTGTTCCCACGCCCCGGACCTGCTCCTCCGTCCGTGCGACGACGGCGATCAGGCCGGTCATCCCGATGGCAGAGAGGACTGTCGTGAACGCAAGGATGGCCACCGCCGCCGGGTCACCCCAGGCAACGTCGTACACGAGCGATGTGGACACGATGACGACCGAGAAGACGAGGAGACCCGTAAGGAGGAGTGCCAGGAGCTTGCCGGCCACGATGGCGTTCGGGCTCACGGGAGCGACCGCGAGACGTGCGAGTGTCCGGTTCCGGCGCTCGGCCTGGATGGTGGCCGCGCCGTAGAGGACGGTGAAGAAGAGGAAGAGGATCCCCATGGCCGGCGCGAAGTAGTCGATCGGCCGGAGCTCTGCTGTCCTGCCGGCCGCCCTGAGGTCGATCCGCGGAAAGCGGCGGGCGGCTTCGGAGGCGAGAGCCGCGGGATCCGCCACCGCCCCGCCCTCCAACACCGAGACGGTGCCCACCGCGACCTGCCCGGCACGGATGTTGGCGACGAATCCCTCTGCGATGCCTGCCGCGAAGGCACCCGAGATCCGGCCGTCCGCGTCCTCGATCACGAGGAGGTCGGCTTGCTCCCCGGCCGAGACGTCCTCGCCGAACCCGGCGGGGACGACCAGACCGACGTCGGCGTCTCCGTTCCGGACCGCCTCGCGCACAGCGGCCTCGTCGTCCTCTGTTCTGACGGTTACGACCGTGGCGAGATCCTGCGACTCGAGCATCGCCGTCAATGGC
>QWHP01000519.1 GCA_021404985.1 Actinobacteria bacterium ATB1 | reverse complement strand
GGTGTGAAACGGTCGCAGGCGCCAAGGGGCAGCCACCGTCTGGGGTTCGGGGGGTAGCTGTCCGTCGCAACGAGTTCGTGACCGGCACGTTCACACCGAAAGCAAAGGGAAGGGCAGCGAACCCCCATCTTTGAAAGGCCGGCGGTTCGCAGACGGAAATGGCATATTCGACGCCAGGCTCCCAGGGCTTCACCAAACGCTCACATGAGTAAGAGCACCAGATCGGCCGGATCGCCCGGGTCATACACCTCGGCCTCTGTCTGCTTCTCATCACCGGGAGGATGACCCGGCTCTCGGTCCGGTTCACGTGAGCCCGCGCACGGACTTCGATGCCCGCGCGGATGGCGATCCTGTGATGATGTGCCCAAGTGGCAGGTGTCCAGCGTGGTCGGGGCATGCCCTGACGCGCGACAATGGTTGCCTCCGGGTCATCCGACCGCCGACCACGTGAAGGAGATCCCGAACTCATGAGACTCGCGTTCCCCCGCCGCGTCCTCGCCGTTGCCTCGAGCACGGTCGCCGTGTCCATGCTCGTTGCCGGCCCAGCCGGCGCTCACACGGGTCTACCTGCAGGTGGTGCCGTCGATGGCCTGACCCATCCGCTGTTGGGTCTCGATCATTTCTTGGCGATGGTCGCGGTGGGTGTCCTCGCCGCGACAGCCAGAGATCGGCGTATCGCGTGGTTCACGCCGGTCGGATTCATCGTCGGGATGATCGTTGGCGGCTTGCTGGGGTTCAGTGGTCTCGATGCCCCTTTCATTGAGTCTGCGATCGCGCTCTCAGTCGTCGCGCTCGGAGCACTGATCATCGTTCGCACCGAGAACTCAGGGCTCTGGGTACCGCTCCTTGCCGCCATCTTCGGGGCGCTGCATGGGCACGCGCATGGAGCGGAGCTTCCTGAGGGTGCCGCACCACTCGCGTACCTGGCGGGGTTCGTTGCTGCGACTGCCGCACTGCACTTGGCGGGAACAGGGCTCGGTGTCGGTCTTCGAAGGGCACCCGCCATCCGTGTTGTGGCGGGGGCGTTCGTGTCGACCGTCGGTGTGCTGCTCGTCGCTTTCCCGTGACGAACACCTGCGCATGGTGGACGGACAGATCTGACTCCTCGACGTTGGTGGCTCATGGCACGCGACCCGTCAGAACAGGTCCCTTCGGGGACGTGGGCGGATTCAGTCATCTTTGCAGTATCTGGATCCGCCCACGTGCGGTTCTTTTCCGCTCACGGGCGGCTTGTGTCCGTCCAGGCGGTGCGCTGGGGCCCCGGGCTGTCGAGGAAATGCGGCGAGGTCCACGAGTAGCCTCGGCTGCGGGGTGGAAATCGGCACGGGAGAAGTGTGGTGGCCTACGAACGTCTCTCACCGCAGGATGCGTCCTTCCTCTACATGGAGAAGCCCACGACGCCCATGCACGTGGGCTCCGTCGCGGTCATCGAGGACCCGGGACTCGACTTCGAGGCGGTGTGCGACCACATCGACCGGCGCCTGGCGCTCGTCCCGAGATTCCGCCGCAAGCTCATGTGGGTCCCCTACCACCAGGGAAGGCCCGTCTGGGTGGACGACGAGCACTTCGACGTCCGCTACCACGTGCGCCACTCGGGGCTCCCACACCCCGCGGGGGAACGCGAGCTCCTCACGAGTGCTGCCCGGATCCTCTCGACTCACCTCGACCGCAAGCGCCCCCTCTGGGAGTTCTGGATCCTCGACCTCCCGGACGGCCGCAAGGCCCTAATCCAGAAGACCCATCACGCCCTCATCGACGGCATCTCCGGTGTGGACGTGGCGACCGTGCTCCTCGACCTCACCCCCGACTCCCCGGCGACCGAGCCCTCCACATGGGTGCCGGCATCCGCGCCGAGCAAGCCGGAGCTTCTTCGGCGCACGCTCCTCGAGCGGGCTGCCGAGCCGGCCGAGATCGTGCGCACGATCCGTGCGGCGACCCGCCGACCCCGCAGGTTCCTGCAGGAAGCGATCGAGACAGG
>QWHP01000057.1 GCA_021404985.1 Actinobacteria bacterium ATB1 | reverse complement strand
GCGCGCAGCCCCTTGATGATGACGCTTGCACCTTGATTGCGGGCGTAGTCGACCAGGAGACCCTCGAATGTGTCCACGCGGACGTTGGGAAACTCCGTGATGCTGCGCTCGAGCATCTCGATGCGTTCCTCGACGGTGAAGAGGGCCTGCTTGGACGGGTTGCGAAGAATGGCGACGAGGACACCGTCGAAATGGCGGGCAGCTCGTTCGATGATGTCGAGATGTCCGTACGTCACGGGATCGAAGGATCCCGGACATATCGCCAGGGTCACCGCTCCTCCTTGGTCTCCGGTCGCGTCTGCCGATCCGGGGCGTGGGTGGGTCGTGCCGGTCGGGTTGCGCCGACCTTACTCCAAAGCCGTTGAGGCGTTCAGTCCGGCTCGGGTTCAGCGATGTGCAGGGTGGTCTGACCGTACGACCGTTGCATCAGCCATGCCCAGCCGTCGGGAAGCGGCGGCGCCTCGTCCCCGGTACGCCGCTCGTAGGCCAGACGGGCCCCCGATGCCAGCGTGCCGGGTTCTGCGAGACGTTCCGCGACGGCACCCAGCTCGTCGTTCCCGACCGAGTAGGGGGGGTCGCAGAAGACGAGGTGGTACGGCGCATGCGCAAGCACCCGTCCTCCTCCGAGGGCCTGGACGACCCCACCTCGTACGACGGTGGCCCTGTCCTGGAAACCGCACGACCGCAGATTGCGTTCGATGGCGCCGATGCCCTCGGGCGTCTTCTCGACCAGGACCGCGTGGGCCGCTCCGCGGCTCAACGCCTCGATCGCGAGGCTCCCCGTCCCCGCGTACAGGTCGAGGACCGTCTCCTCCTCCACGGTGACGAGGATGTTGAACAGACTCTCCTTGAGGCGGTCGGTCGCCGGCCGGATGGCTCCGCCCCGGGGCACCCAGAGGCGACGGCCCCTCGCGGTGCCGGAGATGACTCTCACGACTTGAACAGCCAGTCGACGTCGTCCCCGACGAGATCGAGGACCTCTTCGCGCAGCAGGGCGTGTTCCGGAGAATCGAGGTGCGGATCGCGCCCCACGAGGTCGAAGGCGTCGGTTCTGGCTCTCTGCACCCAGGTCACGTCCCGGACCAGGCGAGTCACGCGCAGGTCACTGACCCCCGACTGACGGGCCCCGAGCACTGTTCCCTCTCCCCTGATCTCGAGGTCGCGTTCGGCGAGCTCGAATCCGTCGGTCGTCCCGGCCATCGCGTCGAGGCGCGCCTGGCCCTCGGGCGTCGTCGGGTCGGCCACGAGAAAGCATGTGGAGGCATGTTCACCACGCCCGATCCTGCCCCTCAGCTGGTGGAGTTGCGACAGGCCGAACCGGTCTGCGTCGAGGATCACCATGACTGTCGCGTTGGGTACGTCGACACCCACCTCGATCACGGTCGTGGCGACAAGGACCTGGACCTCCCGTTCGCGGAATGCCGCCATTACCGCCTGTTTCTCGGCCGGACGGAGCTGGCCGTGCAGGAGACCCACGGTGAGCCCGTCGAGCACTCCAGCCTCCAACTCCTCGTGTGTCGCGGTCGCGGACGCGGCTTCGGTCTGATCCGAATCTGCCACCAGGGGACAGACCACGTATGCCTGGCGGCCGGCCTCGACCTCGCGGCGGACGTGCGCCCAGACCGTCGCCGGCCCTTCGCCTGTGGACGGGACGAGGATCGTCTCGATCGGCCGGCGTCCGGGTGGCATCTCGTCGAGGACCGTGACGTCGAGATCCCCGTACAGCGTCATGGCCAGGGTTCTGGGGATCGGGGTTGCCGTCATGATGAGCACATCGGGGACCGAGGTGTCGGCACTGCGGCGTTCTCGGAGGGCAACTCGCTGGTGGACCCCGAAGCGGTGCTGTTCGTCTATCACGGCGACACCGAGGTCCCGGATGTCGACTCCGTCCTGTATGAGAGCGTGCGTACCGACTACGACGTCGATCGCTCCCTGCGCGGCGTCGGCGAGCAGCCGTGCCCGTTCGCTGCCGGTGGTCCGGTTGGTGAGCAGTGCGACACTCAACGGTCGCTCACCGAGGAGGGTCTCGTCGGAGGGAACCACAAGACCAGCGAAGAGCTCTGAGAGGTTCGCGTGGTGCTGCTCCGCGAGTACCTCGGTCGGAGCCATGAGCACCCCCGTTCCACCTGCGTCGACCGCAGCGAGGAGCGCATGGGCTGCGAGCACGGTCTTGCCGGATCCGACGTCGCCCTGCACGAGCCGGTGCATCGGCCGCTCGGATGCGAGGTCCGCACCGATCTCTTCCAAGGCCCGCCTCTGAGCGGACGTGAGGGCAAAGGGGATCCTCGCGTCGAGGGACTCCCAAAGGGGCCCGCCGGGCGGATGCCGCCGGCCCTGTTCCATCCCTTCGTAGCTCGCCTTGCGCATCGCGAGGGCGACTTCGAGGAGGAAGAGCTCGTCGTAGACGAGCCGGTCCCTGGCGCGTCGCGCCGAGCCGAGATCGGTGGGGAAGTGGACCTCGCCGAAGGCCTCGGTGCGCGAGACGAGCCCATACCTGTGGCGGAGGTCAGGAGGAATCGGATCTGCGAGCTCGCCTGTGCGGTCGAGTGCCTCGCGGACGAGCTCACGGACGAGCCACGTGGGGACGTCTGCGCTTGCCGGGTGGACGGGCAGGACGACACCGGTGTCCGCCTTGTTCGAGGCCGAACCCATGACCTCGAGTGCGGACACCTCGAGCTTGGGGCGCCCCCGGAACCAGGCCAGCTTCCCGCTCGCAGCCACGGTCGCGCCCTTTCCCGCCCCACGCGCCAGGCCGGGGCGGTTGAACCACGAAGCGCGGAGCCGCCCCGTACCGTCGGTCAGCACCAGCTCGTGGAGAGTCAGGCGCCGTCGAATCTGACGCGTCGAGATGCCCTCGACGTCGGCGATGACGGTCAGCTCTTCGCCGTCGGCAAGCCGCACGTCCCCGAGCTCCGAGATCGGTGTCTGGCGCGTCCTGTCGATGTAGCGGCGCGGCACATGCCAGAGGAGCTCGAACACGTTGTCGATACCGAGGCGCCGCAGCGCGGCCGCCCGTTTCGGTCCGACACCTGTCAGACGGCCCGTCTCGACGCGCCGGAGCGTGCGAAGACGCCTCGGCGCGTCGCGAGCGCGGCCGTCCTGCATCGCGTGGTCTGGCACCTCGCCGAAAATACCCGAGGGCAGGTAGGCTCGGGCGCGATGGCACAAGGCACAGTGAGCTCCTACGACCCGGTCAGCGGCGCCGGGATCATCCTCGACGACTCAGGCTCGGACGTACCTCTCGCCGAGGACGCACTCGAAGGGTCCCTGTTCCGCATGCTCCGCCAGGGTCAGAGGGTCAACTACGACCGGATCGAGATCGAGGGCAAGGCGCTGGCGACGCGGGTCCGCTTCGGCCAGGACGGCCGCTGACCCCTCCGACAGGGGATCGGACGCACCTCGCTCTGTCAAACGAGGAACGAGACGACGATCCCGGCGGCGACACCGACGACCGCCCCCAGGACGCACCCGCCGACAGCCGATCTCCCCAGCCACTTGGAGAGCAGGCCCAAGGCGATCGCCCCGATCACCAGGGCGCCGAGCACGAACCAGAACGACCGGCCGATGTCGGGTAGGACGACCGGGTTCTTGCCGGTGGCTCGGAGCCCGGCGATCATCGGGTCGGCAAGTCGGGCCGCCTCCTCGGCACTTGGCGCCGAGACGTCGAGGTAGACGGCTCGCCGCTCGTGCACGGCGACCAGAGACACGTGGAACCGGCCCTCCAGACTCCAGGTCGTGCGGATCGCCGGGCCGAGCTCCGTCTCGACCGTCGGGCTCTGGTCCAGAGCACCACCTGCCTGCGAGATGCTCCCCGCCAACTTCTGGTACTCCTCCTGATAATTCGTGTCCACGTCGCCCACCATGGTCATCCCGAGCGTGGCCCCCGAGCCCGTCAATGTGTAGACGTCACCCCCGGCGAGTTGGGGCAGCACCGACGTCGAGGATCCGTCACCCTCCCCGGACACCTCGAATCCCGGGGCAAGGGCGGCGTATGCGCCGTCGCCGAACGCGATCTCTCCTTCTCGGAGGTCCGGCGGTGTGAGGAAAACGAATCGCATCCAGGCGAGCAGGCCGAGGACGACGACAAGCAGCACGACCAGGGGGGCGAGCCATGGACGCTTCGGACCCTGATGGCTCTCGTGCATGGCCGACAAGAGGTCCGTGTCGACGCGGGAGTGGGGATTGCGCTTGGGAATGGAGACGGTCGGGTATGCACCCGCAAGGCTCGCTTCCTGGGCCCCCCAGCCTGCACTGTCTGCCACGACCGAACCGGCCCCGACGGTCCCGGACGAGGTCCAGCCGGGTGAGACTCCACCGGCGTCTCCCCATCCTCCGGCCACTCCCCCGGGGGCCGCCGGCTCTGTGGGGTGCGCCGCCTGCGACACCCCCGCTGGTACGGGATCCGGGGGGACATAGGGGGGTGCAGGAGCGCCGTAGTCGGCCGGTCGAGCCACGACCGGGGTACCTCCCTGCACCGCGTCGGTCTGCGGAGGAGGCGCGTAGTGGGCCGGAACGACTGTGCAGACACCGCAGGGACTGTTCCAGTCGTCTACCCCGGACCCACAACCCGGGCACTGGTACATCTGCGCATGTCCTCCGAAAGCCGTTCTGCGTTCTCCATTCGACAGTACGCATTTCGTTCCTACACGCTGCGTCAGGCGGATGGCGGCGCGTCCTGCAGAAGGAGTGCAAATGCGTTATCTTTCTCCGGGTCCGAAGGCTCCAGCAGGGGGTTTGACGCCGTGGTTCAGGCGTATGTGCTCATCCAATCCGAAGTGGGCAAGGCGGCGAACGTGGCAGCAGAGGTGCGAGGGCTGCCAGGAATCGTCTCGGCCGAGGACGTCACGGGCCCCTACGACGTGATCGTCAAGGCAGAGGCGACGAGCATGGACGAGCTGGGCAAGCTCGTCGTCGCCCAGATACAGAACGTGGAAGGCATAACGCGGACACTCACGTGCCCGGTCGTCCACCTTGACTGACCGGTCACGGCCCGACACCCCCGAGTCCCCCGCCCCGTATCCCGTGGACGTCAAGCCCGACCGCGTCTCCGTTCGAGTGCGTGACGCTCGAACGCTAGGTCCACGAGCCGGTCGATCTGAGCACGGTAGGGGACGCCCGTTGCCTCCCACATCTTGGCGTACATGGAGATCGGGGTGAAACCGGGCATGGTGTTGATCTCATTCACGAGGAGGACGTCGGTGGCCGAGTCCCAGAAGAAGTCGACCCGGGCGAGCCCCCAGGCGCCGACGGCACGGAAGGCGGCGACAGCCATCGCACGGATCCTCTCCGCGACGTCGCCGGGCAGGTCGGCGGGCACGATCGTCTGTGCACGATCGTTAATGTACTTTGCCTCGAAATCGTAGAACCCGGTACCCGGGACGACGATCTCACCGGGTAACGAGGCCTCGGGATCGAGGCCTCCCAGGACCCCACATTCGATCTCGCGGCCAGGGGCGGCCGACTCGATCACGACGAGATGGTCGTATTCGAAAGCGAGGGCGACGGCATCGAGCAGACCGCCGGAAGAAGTCACCCTGGTGATCCCGACCGAGGAACCGAGGTTCGCGGGCTTCACGAACAGGGGCAGACCGAGCTCGTCGACGACACGGGCCACGTCGGGGCCGCGCTCCCAAGCGACCTGTGAGCGCCAGACATATGGAACCTGCGGTATCCCGTCGCCTCGGAATGCCCGCTTCATCGCCACCTTGTCCATTCCGACCGCGGAGCCGAGCACCCCCGAGCCCACGTAGGGAACGTCGATGATCTCGAGCAGGCCCTGAAGCGTCCCGTCCTCGCCGTAGGGACCGTGGAGGACGGGGAAGACGACGTCCAGGGTCGCCTGCGCGGTGCCCGAGGCGTCGACGACCTGTGCCGTCGAACGCTCTGGGCCGCGGACGAGGTGGACTTGCCGTCCCTCGACGACGAGGACATCGGAGATCGCGGTGTCGCCCCCGCCAGAGCGCTTCACCGCTTCCTGGATCGAGTCGTGAGGGGGGAGGCGGAACTCGCCGTCCCGGTCGATGCCCACGGCAGTCGGTTCGAAGGAAGCAGGGTCGAGCGCACGGAGCACTGCGAGGGCCGAGGCACAGGAGACCTCGTGCTCCCCGGATCTTCCTCCGAACAGGACCCCTATCCTCGTCACGTCGTTCACAACTGCTCCTCGTGGTTCGCCCAATTCTGCCCCTCAGAGCGCGTTCGCCTGTTGTATTGCTCTCAGGGCCATCCCCATGAGAAAGAGACAGACCAACCCGTAGAACATCTCGCGCCTCTCCTTCACCCATTCGCTTCCCTGTGCGTACATCCAGGCGATCCCGATCGCGACCACGGCCCCGACGCCGTAGAAGATGTGGAACTCGGTCGCGTTCCTGTCGTCGGTGGCCTGCAGTACGAGTCCCGCAACCACCTGAATGCAGACCACCGCTTGGGCGGCGATGACGGTCCACCAGAGCGCCGGCACCCTGAGGCGGGCGACCCGCACCGATGTCAGGGCCCAGAAGCCCGCAAGCGCGTTCAGGAACACGACCGTCCAGGCGAAGATCGAATGGAACTCGAGCATCTGGTCCTCCGCGCACTCTTCGTTCTTCAGATGGGGCCGACGACGGGGAAGGAAGGAATGTTGACCGTCCTCCCGTCACGAGTCCAGACATCCTTGTCCGGAACAGGCCTGAGACCCGCGCGTCGGATTATCCCTGCGACGGCCCGCCCCCCGTGCCTGGTCCACTGGTACCTGATCGCCGCGCACCAGCGCCCGTCCGCGTCCAACAGCCCGAACGTCCCCCACTGCCTGCCGACGCGTCCCCGAGGTGCGGCCACGACAGCCGAGATCTCGGTGTAGTCGATCGTCGTCCGGTCCCCCTGTCCGAGGACGAGCGAATCGCCGGTCAACTCCACGCCTCCCCGGAGCCAGAGACGGAACGCCGCAGCGGCCCCGAGCGCTCCCAGCACAACGAGGGCCCCCGTCGACGACCCGAGACCGATCGCGACGAGAACGAGCCAAAGCGCGAGCAGGTAGAGGAGGCTGGGAGGGTAGACCTCGAGTTCGGCCTCCCGTTCCATGCTGCTGTCGATACCATTCCCCGTGCGCCCTGCGGCCGCGAAGACGCGCCTCTTCTCGACCCAGCGCGCGACGCTCAGCGCGACGAGACCGGCAAGGGCGGCGGTTCCGAGACCTAGGGCTGACAGTTGGCTGAGGGACATTCGTCGGGCGGGCCGTAAGCTGGGGCGGGTGACGCCCGAAACCGTACCCCGAGGCGGCCTCGCGGAGGCGAGTCGTCGCACGGAGGATCTCGACGCGACCGTGCAGGGGGCCGTCACACACCTCATCGAGCAGAATCCCGCTCGTCTGGCTCTCGCCGCAGTCGGCAGCTATGGACGTGGGGAGGTCTCCCCCCACAGCGACGTGGACGTGCTCGTACTCCACGACCTCCCGAAGCGGGCAGACCCCTCGGAGATGACGCGCGCAGCGCTCTACCCGCTCTGGGACCTCGGGTTCGAGCTCGGCTACGCCGTCCGGACCGTCCCACAATGCCTGGAGTCCGCACGTGACGATCCCGTCATCGCAACGACGCTCCTGGACGTACGCCTCGTGGCCGGCGAAGGGGCTCTCGTCGAAGAGCTCGAGACGGCGATGGACAAGTGGCTCCGCAAGAACCGCCGCCGGCTCGGGCTCTCTCTGCTCAAGACCCTGGACGACAGATATCGGAGGTATGGGGACGCGGGTGTGGATCTCGAGCCGAACATCAAGGAGGGACGAGGCGGTCTCAGGGATCTGAACACGCTCCGATGGCTCGGGCACGACGAAGACGACGACCTCGCGTCGAGCCTCGACGTCTTCCTTGCGATTCGCCACAGGTTGCACGAGCTGGCCGGAAGGCGCGAGGACCGCGTGACGCGGGAGCTGCTGGAGAAGGCGGCCGAGACCCTCACCCCGGGCACTACCGATCCGCGTGACACGCTGCTGGCGGCCGTCTGGTCCCGAGCGCGCCCGGTCGGCGCGAAGCTGGGCTGGATCGCCCAGTCCACCTTGCGGCCACCGGGTCGCAAACAGGTGATCCCCCGAGGTTTCGCACTGCGAGACTCGTTGCTCGTGCGCGTCGATGCGCCACCTCCCGAGTCCGATCCCGAAGCCGCTCTGCACGCCGCACGCGCGGCAGCCTCGCTCGCCCCCTCCGACGACCTCGTGGAGTGGGCAGAACGCGGTGACCGCCCGATCCCCTGGACGGACGGCGTTCGGGAGGCCTTCCTGGCCCTGCTCGAGAGTGGCTCGACGGCGGGTTGGGAACTCTTGGACGTGACGGGGCTCTGGGTCAGATACCTCCCGGAATTCGAGGGAGCGAGATGCAAGGCCCAGCACAACGCCTTGCACACGTTGTGCGTCGATGCGCACTGCTGGGAGACCGTCATGCAGTCACTCAGGCTCCGCAGGGAGCCCGCATGGCTTGCCTCCGAGGTGTGGGGAGAGCTCGAGCGCCCGGAGATACTCCTTCTCGCCGCCCTCCTCCACGACGCCGGAAAGGGTGCGGAAGGAGATCACTCCAGGCAGGGCGTCATCCTCGCCCGGCGCTTCTGCGAGCGTGCAGGCTTCGGGGCCGACATCCAGGAGACGGTCGCCTTCCTTGTCGAGCACCACCTGGACCTGTCCGACTTCGCGACGGGGCGGGACATCAATGACGAAGATCTCGTGGTCGACCTTGCAACGCGGATCGCGGATCCGCAGCGTCTCAGACACCTGTACGTTCTGTCGCTCGCCGATGCCCGGGCGACGGGTCCCGCCGCATGGTCCGCTTGGAAGGCCGAGCTCCTCGCCGAGCTGTACACGAAGCTCGTGCGCGTCATAGACGAGGGCGAGCTCGTCGGGCGAGACGCCCGGAACCGGTGGGAGAGAGCACGCAGCGCCGTGTTGCGCGCCTTCTCGAAGGAAGAGCGGGAATGGGCGGATGCGGAGATCTGCGCATTTCCACGCAGGTACCTGCTGTCGCAGCCCGAAGCCCTTGTCGTCGACCACGTCGCTATGATCCGCGAGCTTCGCTCGTCCGGCGGAGAACTCGCCCCCCTCGTCAGGGGCAAGTCCGGACGATGCAGCGTCGTCTCCAGCGACCGCCCGGGTCTCTTGAGCACGATCACCGGGGTACTCGCGGCGCGGGGAATCGCCATCCACACTGCGGAGGTCTACACGCGATCGGACGGAATCGCCGTCGACGCGCTCGGCGTGGCCGGTCCCGGGAACCAACAGGTCGACCCCGATGTGTGGCCGAAGGTGGAGACCGACATACGCGCGGCGCTGGCGGGCGAGCTCGACATCTCCGCCGCCCTGGAGGAGAGATCCAGACGCTACGGCGAAGCGGCACCTATGACCGACACAACCTCTGTGTTCGTGGACGACTCGGCGTCGGGGTGGTACACGATCGTGGAGGTCAGGGCCCCTGACCGAATCGGGCTGCTCCACGACCTCACCGCGGTCCTGTCGGAACTCGGTCTGGACGTTCATTTCGCCCGGGTGGCCACCCAAGCGGGAGAAGCAAGGGACTCGTTCTCCGTCAGGACGCTCGAAGGCGCCAAAGTGGACGACCCCATGCGCCTCGAGTCGCTCGTGAGGGAACGCCTCGTCGCATCCTGCGGAGGACCCTCGGATCGCGCCCCGAAGTAACGTGGGACGACCCCCACGAGAGACCAGCAATGCAGCCCTCATCACCCCTCGAGCTCGGCGGACTCGACACCGCTAGTCTGGCCAGAGCGTTCCGCTACATCACCGGATTGACGAGCGCCTACTGGGACGCCCACCTCGACGGAAGACTCAGCCGCTTCGTCGCTCCGACCCCGGAGGTCGAGAATACGATCATCCGGATGACGGAGGAGATCTGGCGAGCGGTCGGTGAAGCCGTCCGGGAGGGTGAGGACACCGCCGTGGTTCGCACTTCGCAGGAGCCGGCGAAGCTCATCCTCTCTCTCGACACCGCATCCCGCATGCTCGCGTTCGTACCCTATGCCAGGGAGGCGGGAGTCGACGTCCCCGACGACCCGGAGTCCCACCTCCTCCTCGTCTACCTGATCGAGGAGATGATCGCGCTGTCGCAGAGCCGGCTCGCGGCCAAGAGGGACGCAACCCCGATCTGAGATCTCGGTGGGCGATGCCGAAGGCGTCGTCGAACACGATCGCTCGACACCCACGGTCATCTCGAACGGGCCGCTCACGCTTTGGAAGCCCGGCGTCGAACATGCCATTTCCGTCTGCGAACCGCCGGCCATTCGAAGGTGGGGGTTCGCTGCCCTTTGCTTTCGGTCTGAACATGCCGGTCACGAGCACGTTGCGACGGACAGCCACGTTGCACCACACCGACAAACCCCGCCTGGTGCGAATCACGGCCGAGCCCAACGGCCGGGTTCTTCACCCCGATCGGCGTAGTACCGCCCCGGACCCGCCGCCCCCCGGCGGCACATGCGATTGCTCTGGCGGTGTGTTCGGATGCGGTTGGAGGTACTGGACGATCGAGTCCACGACCTTGTCGGTGTCGGCCCTTCCACCGCCGCGCGGGGTGACCGTGAACTTCACCGGGCACCGCCAACGGGACGTCCAACAGGTTTCCCGAAGGGAAACCTGTCAACGTGTGATCGCTGGACCTGCCGTTCCGCGATGTCGACTGGACCGTGTGG
>QWHP01000518.1 GCA_021404985.1 Actinobacteria bacterium ATB1 | reverse complement strand
GATGTCGTGGAGCGACACGATCACGGCCCACGGATGCCGCGCCCCGGGCCGGACGATCGGCTGTGCGGATACCGACAGCCACTTGGAGTCCCACTCGTGGCCGGGCCCGAGGTCGAGCTGGGCAATCATCGACTCGACCGGTTCCCCGGTCGTGAAGACCCTGTAGTCCGGATAGAGCTGCCGCGGGAGCTCCGCGTCGTCGACGAGGAGCTTCGACCAGAGCTTCTCCTTGACGCGGGCACCGACCACCACTCCGGGGCGCAGCATGTCGGACCCGAGCGAGTTGGCGGAGATGATCGAACCCGCCCGGTCGACGAGGAGGACACCGTCGGCAAGCCGGTCGACGAGCAGGCGCTGGAACTCGGCCTGGCTCTGCAGCTCTGCGAGGGCGCGCTCGGGCTCGGTGACGTCGACCCCCATCATCACGATCCGCAATGGATCGGCCCCTGCCGCAGGCAGCCCGTGCCACTGGGTGTCCAGAACCCGGAAGTCGCCCGGTCTGGTCTCGAAGCGAAGCCGCACCGACATGGGAGAACGTCCCGACGTCACGTCGCCCGACGAAGCCGTCAGGGCGCGCGTGTAGGCGTAGAAGACCACATCGTGGTCCTCGGGGTGGATGAGGCGGAGGAACTTGTCTTCGAGGATGTCGGTCGCGTCGTAGCCAAGGACACCGGCCAGGGGAGAGCTCACGTCGAGACAGTTGCCCTGGCCGTCGAAGCAGGCAAGCATCGTCTGCCCCAACGCGAGGTCCGCGACTCGCGAGTCGAGAAGCCGGCTCTTCTGCGCGATGAGGATCTCGTCCACTCTTGGCTCCACGTCAGGTCGGCGACGCGTCGATCACGCTGGGCAGAGTACAGGGCCACAGAAGGCCTCAGGACGACACGTTCTACCGGCACTCGCGGCATTCGGGCGGCAGGGCCCTCCCAGGCGGCTCAGACCTTGACGCCGCGCTGGCGGATGTCCGCGAGCACGCGTTCGATACCGACCTTGTCGATGACCCGGATCCCCTTCGCTGAGACCTTCAGGCGGACCCAGCGCTTCTCGGAAGGGACCCAGAAGCGCTTCGTCTGAATGTTGGGCTCGAACCTGCGCTTCGACTTGTTGTCGGCGTGCGACACGCGGTTCCCCGTCAGGGGGCGCTTGCCGGTCACCATGCAGACCTTTGACATGCGGAAACCTCGAAAACTCTACTTTGGGGCGCTGCCTCGAAAGCGCGGTCGCCCAGTCTACGCTGCCTCGCCAGCGACGGAGAACTCAGCGCGTCTGGAGACCGAGCCCTGTCAGGTCGACGAAGACGTCGCGCACCGTCACGATGTCGTCCCCCGAGAGAATCCCGCTGCGTCCGAGCAGCCGGCCCTTCTCCCAGTTCGTCAGGCCGAGCTCGGGACGGTTCCAGGCCCACTGGCCGTCGACCCAGCGGGTGAACCCATCTCCCACGTAAGGGGCGTCGACCTTGGAGTAGAACTCGTCGAGTGCGTCCGGGCGCGACGACACGATCGAGGCAACGAAGTGCGGACTGTGGCGGTTTGCGAGGCCGGCTGCGTGGTCGAGGTCGTCGGCGAGCACGAACGTGATCTCGGGAACCTCGTCCCATTCCCATTCGCGGGCGAGAACGTCCTCGGGTACCGTGTCCACGCCACGGACCACGCCCTCGGAACCCTCGACCACATGGACCCGGGCACCGATGCCGTCGAGGGCCGCAGCGATCTGCGAGCCGAGCCGATCTGCAGCGGAACGGTCGAGAACGAGGCAGTTCAGCGTGTTGCACACCTTGCGGTCGAGACTGTTCACGACGACGTTGACGGCCTTCTCCGGCTTCGCGGTTCCGTCCACGTAGACCCATGCACCCCCCGTGCCATGTAGGGACACCGGGATGCCGTGCGCCGATGCGACTGCACCGAGCAGCGCGACGGTCGAACCGGATCCTCGCGCGACGGCGAGGCGGACGTCGGGCAGGGTGAAGAGCGCCTGCCCGGCAGCGTGCCC
>QWHP01000056.1 GCA_021404985.1 Actinobacteria bacterium ATB1 | reverse complement strand
CGTCGAGATGGGCACTCTTGTCGAGAAGGTGCTCGACCGATATCAGGAGGAGATCTCCAGCCGAGGGGTGCAGGTCGAGGTCTTGGACGTTCCCGGATGCACCGGCGACCCGCATCTGCTCGAGCAGGTCTGGGCGAACCTCCTCGACAATGCCCTCAAGTTCACACGGCTCAGTGGGGAGGCACGCATACGGCTCGCCGGTGTGGCTCGTGGGGGCCGTATCGTCTATTCGGTGGAGGACAACGGGGTCGGGTTCGACAGCAGGTACAAAGACAAGCTTTTCGAGGTGTTCCAGCGGCTCCACTCCCCGGACGAGTTCGAGGGCACGGGCATCGGTCTCGCGATAGTGGAACGGATCGTCGGGGCGCACGGCGGTGAGGTCGGGGCAGAGTGCGACCCCGGAGTCTGGACGCGCTTCTCGTTCACCATCCCCCTGCAGGGCGCCGAAAGGAGGGGTGATGGTTGAAGAGGGTGAGATCCTTCTCGTGGAGGACAACAGGGACGATGCCGAGCTCGCCATGCGGGCTTTGGAGGAGAACAACCTCGTCAACCCCATCGTCTGGGTGAGGGACGGCGCCGAAGCGCTCGAGTTCCTCTTCCGGGAGGGACGCCATGCCGGCCGCCCCGAGTCTCAGCCGAGGTTGATCCTCTTGGACCTCAAGCTGCCCCTCGTCGACGGACACGAGGTCCTCGCCCGGATCGGGGACGATCCGCGCACTCGCCTCGTCCCGGTGGTCGTCCTTACCTCTTCCCAGCAGGAGCGTGACCGCCTGCAGAGCTACCTGCTCGGCGTGAACAGCTACATCGTCAAGCCCGTCGACTTCTCCAGCTTCGTGGAGGCGATGCGCATCATCGGCATGTACTGGTTACTCCTCAACCAGCCCCCACCGGGTACCGAGGGCACGTGATGACGGATATCTCCTCCACGAGAAGCTCGGAACCGAAGGACCCCGAGGTCATAGACGTCCTCTTCCTCGAGGACAGGCCGGACGACGCCGACCTCCTCGCCAGGCAGCTCGAGGACGCCGGTTACGGGCTCACGTGGCGGCGGGTGGACAGCCGAGAGGACTTCGTGGAGGCCCTGGGTGCCGAGCCCGACGTCGTCATCGCCGACTACAACCTGCCGGGTTTCGACGGGCTCGAGGCGCTCGACCTCCACCTCGCGCAGGGGGGCCGAGTCCCCTTCATCCTCGTCTCCGGTGTGTTGGGGGAGGAGGTCGCAGTCGAGGCCATCCGGAGAGGCGCCGCCGACTACCTCCTCAAGGACCGTCTCCGGCGACTCCCGACCGCGGTGGCGAGAGCCTTGGAGGAGCAGCGCTTGCGCGAGCGGGGGCGTCTGGCCGACGAGAGGATCCGGGCCCTTGTCAGCCACGGCTCCGACATCGCTGCCGTGCTCGATACCGACTTCAGATTCGCCTTCATGAGCCCGTCCGTCGAGCAGATCCTCGGCTACCACCCGGACGAGTACGTCGGAAGTCCAGTCACGGAGATGATGCAGCAGCATGTGCATCCCGACGATCTCGAGCTCGCGCTGTCGGCCCCGCGCGCCCTGGAGGCCGGACATCAGGTACGCCATGAGGTGCGTATCAGGCACAAGGACGGCGGCTACCGCTGGTTCTCCATCAAGCTCTCGGACCACTTCGACGACCCGGCTGTCCGGGGGGCGGTCTGCAACATGACCGACGTGACCGAGCATCGTCACATCGAAGCCGAGCTCGAGCACCAGGCTCTGCACGACTCCCTGACAGGGCTGCCCAACCGCGCACTGCTCCACGACCGGATCGAGCAGGCGCTCGGCCGCACACGCAGGAGCGGACGTCCGGTGGCCGTCCTCTTCGTCGACCTCGACCGCTTCAAGGACGTGAACGACAGCCTCGGCCACGTCGCCGGTGACCAGCTCCTGATAGAGGTCGCGGGCCGCCTCGCGAAGGGGATGCGCGAGACCGACACCGTCTGCCGCTTCGGTGGCGACGAGTTCGTGATCGTCGTGGAGCACCTGCCGCCGTTCCAGACACCGAGATCGCTCGGGGAACGGATACTCGGACTCCTCGAGAAGTCCTTTCAGATCGACAGCGCAGAGGTATACGTCACGGCGAGCATCGGCATCGCCGTGTCCGACGACGGTCAGGAGGAAGCGGACACCCTCCTCCGCGACGCCGATTCAGCCATGTATCGCGCCAAGGAGAAAGGGCGCAACCGCTGCGAGGTCTACGAGACGGTGATGCACGCGCGCGCGACGCGCCATCTCGATCTCGCCGGATCCCTGCGCCGCGCCCTGCCGGAGGACGAGCTCGAGATCCACTATCAGCCGATCGTCTCTCTGGATGGCCGTGACATCGTGGGTTTCGAGGCGTTGTTGCGCTGGCACAGTACCGAGCACGGCAATGTCCCGCCCGTCGAGTTCATCCCAATCGCAGAAGAGACTGGCCTCATCAAGCAGATCGGCAAGTGGGTCCTGGACGAGACCTGCCTCGGCGTGGCACGGTGGATCGACGGTCTGGCGCCGTGCGTCTCGGTGAACATCTCCCCGGTCCAGCTCGCCGAACCCGGTCTCGTCGACCATGTCCGGGAGGCGATCACCGCGTCCGGTGTAGCTCCCGACGATCTCTGCCTCGAGATAACCGAAGGGGCATTGGTGCACGACCCCGAGGCCGCCCTGCATGTCGTCGATTCGTTGAAGGAACTGGGAGTTCGCCTCTCCATCGATGACTTCGGGACCGGCTACTCGGCGCTGGCCTATCTGAAGCGGTTCCCGATCGACCTCATGAAGATCGACAGGTCATTCGTGTCCGGTCTCGGTGTGGACCCCACGGACGAGTCGATCGTGTCGGTCGTGGTGGAGATGGCGGCCGCTCTCGGCGTGAAGGTGGTGGCCGAGGGCGTCGAGACCGAGGAGCAGAGGGACTGGCTCCACGAGCGTGGCTGTCATTATGCGCAGGGCTACCTCTTCGGTCGTCCGGCTCCGGCGACTGACTGGGACAAAGCGGCGGTCGCGAAGGTACGGGCCCGATTGGTTTAGCGCGGTACCACTGTGGTGCCGAACAGAGCTGACCGGATCCTTCCCCCGAGGGTGGTCTGTTCCCTCTCGGCCCGCACTTTCAGGAGATCTGCGATCAGCGTCTCCACCGTATCCCGGACCTCGTCCCGCAACGCGACTGCGGCATCCTCCTCGTCGAGATCGTCGAGTCGCGAAGGGAAGACGAGCGGAGCGATCGCGAACTGAAGGGGGTAGGGACGGGGAACGAGAGTCGGGCCGATGCCGCGTATGTGCGGGGGGAGATAGGACTCCGCCGGGAGCCCGAGACGGTCGAGGATGCCGGCGAGTGGTGTCCCCAGGGGTGAATCGAGGATCTGCCGGCTGTCGAGCACGATCTTGTATCAGTCGTCGCCGCCAACGCACGCGAACGGGACGACCGGCACCTGGGCTCGCACGGCGAGGCGTGCAAACCCGAGACGGTCGTTCCACAACAGGGTGTTCTGCCGGCCCGGCCTCTTCGTGACCTCACGCGCTCCACCGGGGAAGATCACGATGTTCCCACCGTTGTCGAAGACCTCGACACAGTTCTCCATCGTTCCCGGGAACGTGCCGTTCTCGCGCAGCAGATCGCGCCAGAACGGCACACGGAAATGGAAGTGATCGCCCAGAGACCAGAACTTCACTCTCTTGTGTCGGAAGATCTTGAGCATGAATACGGCGTAGTCCAGCATCCCGATCATCGTGTGGTTCCCGATCCAGAGGCCCGCCGTGTGCGCCGGGACGTTCTCCAGACCCTGGAACTGCGGATCGAACAGGCGGAGCAGAGGCCGAAGGACCTTGGACGCGACCTCCAGTCGCGCCTCGTTCGGACCAGGGGGGGAGGCAGCCATCGGCGGGGAGGCAGCCATCGGCGGGGAGGCAGCCGCCTCGATCGGGGCTCTCGCCCAACGGCGGTCAGGAGACGTTGTACGAGGCCTGTGCGGAATCGAGTGGGTCCCCGTCGGGGTCGTAGACCGTGAGCGTCACTGTGTAGGAGCCCGGTGTCGTGTAACAGAGCGGCGCGTCGTACGACCCCGGGCAGAGCGGCTTGGATCCGGAGAAGGACGTCGAGGACAAGCCGTCTCCCGTGACCTCCACCGACCCTGCCCCCTCGGTCACACTCCAGGACAGCACCGGCGGGTTGGCAGGGACCGTGCGCCCGTATTCGGTTTCGTAGCTCTCCATCGGGTAGGGGGTCCCGACCTTTGACGGCCGTATCCGGAAGTACTCGATGCTCGGGACGGGCTCGGGAGCAGTCGTTGTTGTCGTCGATTCCCGCGTCGGGTTGGAGGCTCCGAGGCCCGTCGACCCCTCGATCTGTTCGAGGGCGTCGTCGGAGGTGGACTCGGTTCTCAGAGACAGGAACGCGACCTCTGCGACGAGGAGGAGGGGGGAGATCCCGCCGACCAAGGCGACCTTCTTCGGGAATCCCGCCTTCGTCTCGGAGTCCAGGCGTGCGTGCCGGCCTCCGCCCCTACCGCGTCGCTGAGCGCCCGCGTCGCCGTCGGGACTCCCATCCCGTCCACCGTCTTCCGGGGACGTGAACGTCGTCGATCCCCGCATCGGGACGCCGGCACCCTCGAGTGCGGCCGCGGCCCGTGCCTTCAGGGCCAGGGGAGCGGCGACCAGTGGCACGATCGAGAACAAGGTGCTCGGTGCGAGCCGCATCTCCTGGCGTTCGCTGCACTCGTCGCAGTCTGCTGCATGCGCTCCGATCACCTTCACCGCGTCCTGCCCGAACACGTGGATGCCCTCGTGTGTCAGGGTGCGGGCCAGGTCGTGGCAGAGCGGCTCCCCGTGACGCCACAGGACGCGGGCGCGGATGGCGTCGCTCAGCCGGTTCCGAACCCTGTGCAGCATCTGGTTCGCGTTGTTCCGAGAGATTCCCAACTGCACGGCGATCTCGGCGGGCTCGTACCCCTGACGGAGGTGCAGGTCGAGGAGCACAGCGTCCTTGTCGGACAGGCCTTCGGCAGCATCCCACACGAGGTCGACGAGCTCACCGTCCTCCGCCGCAGCCTCGGGATCGTCGAATCCTCCGATCCGGTCCTCGATCGCGAAACCGGCAGGAGCAGTTCCCGGTGACTGGGCCGTGGCTTCGAGGACGGCCATGCCCTCGGCGTCCACAGGACGGGAGCGGGCCTGGCTGCGCAGTTTGTTCAGCGCCCGGTTGCGCGAGATCTGCAAGACCCAGCCGCCGAACGCCGCGCCGTCCCTGAGGTCATCCAGGCGCCGCCAAGCTGTGAAGAACGCATCCTGGGCAGTCTCGGTTGCAGTGTCGGGATTCCGAAGGATCCTGTAGGCGTGGTCGTAGGCACGCCCGAACCAGGCATCGTACAGCCGCCCGAACGCGAGGCCGTCGCCCTCGCGGGCGTCTTCCACGAGTCTGGCGTCGACAGCGAGGTCGCGCCGGGCTTCTCTTACTCCGGTGCCCATCTCTCCACCTCCAGTCTCGCACGAACTCGGCCGCGCGCGGCGACCCGTGTCGGGACGAGGACACGCAGAGGTGCCAGGTGCTTACGCGTCGTCGGCGGGAACGAGGACGCGCCAGAGCAGCCCTGCCAGGAAGGCGCCTGCGAGTGGGAACACGATGAAAGCCCAGAGTTGCTCGAGTGCCCAGGTGTGTTGGAAGACGGCGGTGGCGATGCTCCGTGCGGGGTTGACGGAGGCATTGCTCACGGGGATGAGGATCAGGTGTGCGAGAGCGAGGGCCCAGCCCACGGAGACACCGGTCATGGATGCATGCATCGACTTGCGTGACGTGCTCACGACAACGATGACGAAGAGCAGGGTGACTACTGTTTCCGCGATCGCTACAGCCCACAACGGATACCCACCGGGGGAGTGTGTGCCGTACCCGTTCGACGCGAAGCCGGAATCGACCACGCTGAAGTCTTCCAGGCCGGAGGCGACGAGGAAGACGACGAGGCCCCCGAGAACGCCGCCGACGACCTGTGCCACGACGTACAGGGGAACGTCGCGTCCTTTCGTCTTGCCGAGGACCCAGAGTCCGACGGTGACCGCCGGGTTGATGTGGCATCCCGAGATGGAGCCGATCGTGTAGGCCATCACGAGCAGGGACAGCCCGAACGCGATCGCCACCCCCAGGAAGCCGATCTCGGAACCGGCGAGAACGGCGCTGCCCACACCCCCGACGACGAGCACGGCCGTCCCGAACACCTCTGCGACGAAGATCCTCGCTCTTTCGTTCATCGATCTCCCCGTCCAGGTCGCGGGCTCGGTCCGGGTCTTGCCGGCTCGAGGAACGCTATCCGGACCCCCGGTGCTCCACAAGGACCCCACCTGCCGGCGAAGGATGCCGAGAAAAAAGTCCCCTCCGACGTGTAAGCGCGAGGGGGTCTCGTGTGTCCCTCCCTCTGACCGGTGCGAGTGCACCGGCCCCACAAGGAGGTAGAGCATGAAGAAGCACCTGCTGCGAATCGTGATGACGGCCATGTGTCTCGCTCTCGTCGGCCTGGGTGTCCGGGGTGGCTTGGGCCCGGCAACGGCCGGTGAACCGAACGATGCCGACCAGGCCGAGGTCGAGGACTTCCTCGTTCCGCCGGAGGACGAGGTTCCACCGCCCGAGGACTGGTCGGACGAGGACTGGTCAGAGGGAGACGTCGGCTGTGAGGCGGTGCCCGACGACTGCGAGGAGGACCCTGAGGTTCCGACGGACTACCCCGAGTACTGCGACCACCCGACGGATCCCGACTACGACCCCGAGGACTGCGTGCCGGAATACACGCCGGAGTGCGCCGACTTCAGTCCGACCGACCCGGACTACCCCGAGGAGTGCGAGACCCCTGAAGAGGAGGAGTGCCCCGAGAGTCCCGACTGCGAACCCGACTATCCCACCCGGCCACATTTCACGGGCTGAGGATTCCGGCGGTACGAGGAAGCGCAAGGAGGTCCAGTGATGAAGGCGAAGGCTTGGAAGTACCTGGCAGTGATCGGGATCGTCGTGGTGGCCGCCGCGGTTGCGGCGGTCACCGCGGGTGGGCCGGACTTGACGGGACGCCTGTCCCTCGCGCGGGGCACGGACGCCGGCAAGGGGACTCGCGTCGCCCTCGCAGCCGAGGGGGTCGACGAGATCGGAGTCTTCGGATCCGAGTCCGGGGGGAGCAGTCGGGAGTCGCTCCCCGCCCGAACGGAATACGGAACCCGAGCGTCCTTCGCTGTGATCTCGGAGAAGGGGGATCGCGTCGAGGTGCGTCTCCCGGGCCGGCCGAACGGACGAACGGGCTGGATGGAGGCCACGGACGTGTCTGTCCGTTCCGTGTCCAGCGGAATCGACATCGATCTGGGCTCCCGGAAGCTACGTGCCGAACGCGACGGCGAGGTCGTTCTCGAGGCGGACGTTGCGATCGGGTCGGACCGGTACCCGACGCCGAAGGGAGACTTCTACGTCACCGATGTCCTCCGGAGTGACGATCCCGCCTACGGCGACTGGGCGTTCGGAATCTCGGCGTGGTCGGAGTCGCTGACCGACTTCAACGGAGGCAGTGGCCAGATCGGCATCCACGGTACGAACGACCCGTCTTCGATCGGAGATGCCGTCTCGCACGGCTGCATCCGTGTGGACAACGACGTGGCGGCTGCACTGTCGGACGTCATCGAGTTGGGCACTCCCGTGAGCATCCACTGAAGAGGTCACTTCTGCCACAGCGCCCACGGCCCGCTGGTGTGAGTCCCCGATCGACGATCGGGGACTCACACGCGTTCACGCCTCTCTCGTGCGGACCCGGTCGAGGAACGCCCGGCGCTCCGCCGCGACGGCCCGCTGTGCACACCAGTAGCAGATCTCCCCGAGTCCCGAGGGGCCGTTCCTTCGCTGGAGGTCACGCCCGCATCCCCTGCATCTGGCCCGGATCATGTCCGGACCCGCCGCCGTAAGTCGCATGGTCGGTGTCGCCATGTTCGCCTCCTCCTTCTACTGAGAGCTACTGGAGCGAACGTATGTTCGATCAGACGCTAGTGGACGCCTGTGACACATGGCTCTCGATGACGGTCACGTCGTCCTCGATCCAGGCACGACCTGGTGGGCAGTCGCCCGAAGACCCGCACCAATTGCACGCAGGTCCGGGGCGGAGGCTCGGCTGCCGGCCTCGGCGCAGCTCGCCGAGGGCGGCAGCGGCCTCGACCACGCGCTCGCATGCCGCGGACAACGTCGCCGCGGTGACGTCCTCCGCATAGTGCCCCCCGGTTTCCAGGGAGTGAAGGGCAACTCTGAACGGGGGGATGCCGACCCTGACGGTCTCGACCAGCGCGTAGAACCGGATCTCCTCGAAGTGGGAGGCTCCGAAGGATCTCGCCTTCAGATCGACTATCAGCGTGCGGGCCTCGCTTCCCTCGGGTTTGCCGAGAGCGAGGTCGTATCGCGCGTACAGCTTGACGCGCCCGCCGCAGAGGAGTGCGCTCGCCCGGTTCTCGACCCTCGGGTACCACCCGCGCTCGAGCGGTGGCCACTGCTGTACGAACTCCGTGGCGAGGTTCCGGACCTCACCCTTGATCTCCAGACGCTCGTCCTCGTCCAGGCCGGTGAGCCAGGAGGCCAGGGCATCCTCTCCGGAGCTTGCCCTGGCGAGGGCGTACTCGGTTGCAGCGTGCGGGTTCGGATGGCGCTCGAGATCGACGAGAAGCCGCTCTACGGCCTTGTGCGTGAGGATGCCGAGGGCCATGGCCCGGCTCATCGCAAAGGGCTGAGCGTCGCGTGAGAGGTAGAGGCCCTCGCACGTGAGGACCTCGGTGAGCCTCGACTTGGAGAGAACCAGTGGGTCGTCAGGGGTGTGCTCCGCTGCCGAGACGGCGAGCCCGTCCTCGAGCCTCGCGACGAGCTCGCGCGAGAACTCCGGGCCGTAGGTGGGCCGTGGGAGGCCGAAGCCCATCAGGTCGGTCACGACGCCCCGCTGGCACGGGTTCAGCCGGGTGAGGTCCATCGGCGGACATCGTAGGACCTGCATGAGACATGTATGAGGCATGCATGCGGAACTCGGAGGATGAACAGCGTAAACTGCCCGGAATGGACGGCGGCGAGCGCATCGCAGAGGTGCTGGCCCGAGCTGGCGTCGCCACGGTGTTCTGTCTGCAGGGTGAGCACATCGATCCCGTCCTCCTCGGTGCCCGCGACGCCGGGATACGACTCGTGGACACGCGTCGGGAGGACGCGGCAGCACACATGGCCGAGGGTTGGGCGCTGGTCACGGGCTCGACCGGCGTTTGCGCGGTGACTGCCGGACCCGGCATGACCAACGCCGTCACCGGTCTTGCCAACGCGCAGGTGAACGGCAGCCCTGTTCTCTGCCTCGCCGGGCGCCGGCCCGAGGCAAAGGCCGGAACCTGGCCCCTGCAGGACGTGGACCAGGTCTCCGTTGCATCACCGTTGACGAAGGTGTCGCGCACCGTGCAGATCCCGGGGCGGCTGGCCGACCACGTGTCGCATGCGTTGGTCGCAGCCCGGGTCGGCAGGCCCGGGGTCGCCTATCTGGACTTCCCCTACGACGTGCTCATCCAGGAGAGCCCGCCACCTGCCGTCGATACTCTTGCCTTCCCCCGTCCCCCGGGCCCGGACAAGGAATCCCTCGCCCAGGTGTCACACCTCCTGGACGAATCGGCGAGGCCTGTCCTGGTCGCGGGGGGTGGAGCGCACTGGGCGGGTGCCGGTGAGGCCATTGCCCGACTCGCCGAGGACGCCGGCGTGCCCGTCTTCACGGTCAATGCCGGGCGAGGTGTCGTCCCCGACAGCCACGACTGGGTCATCGGACCTGCAGTGGGAGTCGGAGGGGCGTTCTTTCCTGCCCTCACCCGCGCGGACCTCGTGATCACGGTGGGAACCCGTCTCGGCTGGACCTTCCTGCACGGGGCGATGTTCGCGGGCCGGACCCTGGTGCGCGTCGACGTCGATGCCGCCGAGACGTCCACGAACCTCCCGGGCGAGGTCAACATCTCGGCGGATGCCGCAGTCTTCGCAGCGGACCTCGCGGGGGAGATCGATGGCGGGCGAAACCGGCCTCGCACGACCTGGCGTGACGAGCTGGTCGCCCTGCAGCGTTCGACGCAGGATGCGTTCCTTGCCGGTATCGACCGTGCCGCGAACCCGATCCACCCGGTCGGCCTGATCGACGCCGTGGTCGATGCCGCGGGCCCCGAGGCGACGCTCGTGGTCGACGGGGGGGACATACTCACCTGGGGACAGCTCCTCTTGCCGGCAGAGCGACCGGGATCCTTGCTGGCGACGAGTACCTATTTCGGGTGCATGGGCGTGGGGATCCCGTACGGGATCGCGGCCAAGCTCGCGCGGCCCGACGCCCCCGTCGTTGTCGTCGAGGGCGACGGGTCCTTCGGCTTCCACGCAATGGAGTTCGACACGGCCCTGCGCCACGACGTCCCGTTCGTGTGCGTCGTCGCGAACAACGGCGCCTGGGGGATGTCCAAGCACATCCAGGGTCTCATGGGTGGTTACGACAGGCTTGCTGCGACAGAGCTCGGTGTGCGGCCGTATCACGAGATGGTTCGAGGCCTCGGCGGGTACGGCGAGATGGTCGAAGATCCCGGAGACCTCCGTCCAGCGATCGGTCGTGCCATCGAGTCGGGGCTGCCGTCGTGCGTGAACGTCGTGACGGACCCCGACGCGTATTCTCCGATGACCGCTGTGATGGCCCAGCCGGGCTTTCTCTGACTGCTGCGCCGGTCAGCCGACGATCACCTGTTCGGTCGTGAACGTGAGTCCGTTGGCGAGCGTCTTGTGCACCGGGCATCGCACCGCGATCTGTTCGAGCCTCGTCCTCTGGTCTTCGTCGAAGGCGCCCTCGACGAAGATCTGGGACCGGACACGGTCGAGGTAACCGGTGGTGTCACCGTCGCAGTCCGCGCAGTCGTCTGCGTGAATCCGGTCGTAGGTGAACCTGGCGGACACGGAGTCGAGCTGGATCTGTTTGTGCCGGCAGTAGAGCTCGATGGTCGCGCACGTGCAGGCCGCAAGGGCGCCCAGCAGCAGCTCGTAGGGATCGGGTCCGAGATTCTCGCCACCGGAGTCGATGGGCTCGTCGGCGATCCACATGTGGTCTCCTGAGCGGATCTCGACGGTCGTCTTGCCGCCGCTGAGATCCGCGGTGATGGTCCTCTCCACGTGCCTCTCCTCGTTTCTGTCAGACGGTGAAGTCCACCCTGTCTTCGGGCAGTTCTCCCCACCGCAGGGTCCAGCTTCCGGGTTCGAGGACGCCGAGGTCGACGTCCGTCTCGTACTGCTGGGCGATCTCGATGCACGCTGCCGACGGGTCCTTGGTCCCAATCCAGACGGACACGTGAACCGTACGTCCGTCGACCGACACATCCACCCTCTGGAGGACATGGCATGGCGCCACGCCGGCCCACCAGACGAGGCGGGCGGTCACCCGCCGTCCGTCGACGGTGACGGTGGCGCCCTGGATAGGGACCTGCGTGGGGCTCTGCGCCGTCGGATCAGGTTGGACCGCTGTGGCACCGCCGTCGGGGGTGCCCGATGGCGGCTCATCGGCCGCGGGTTGGGAACCCGGCGGCTCGGAGACGGACGTCGACACCGGTGAATCAGGGCTGCCGGGTCCGATGGACGATTCAGAGGTGTTCCCGGCGAGGGTGTCTGCGCGTCCGCAGGCGCCGAGAGCGGGCACAGCCAACAGCAGGCAGGCCAGGGCACGTGTGACCGCGAGTTTCATCGGCGATTCCTTCCTTCTGCGATCGCGCGCGAGCGCTCCCACAGACCCGGCGTCCTGAGCTCTTCGCAGAGGCTCTCGAAGGACTCCTCCGGACCGCGCCAGAGCCAGTCGCCGGCTCGGCGGCCCACGTCTGCGTCGGTCCGTAGCGTGGCAAGGTGTCGAAAGAGCGCAGCTTCGGCTTCGTGCGCCGCGAGTGAGGCAGCAAGGCGGGATGCGCCTCGGATGGCCACATCCCATTCGGAGGCGTTGCGCGGGATCCCGTCCAGCTTCCCGTACCTGGCGAGGGCCGTTGCCGCGGACTTGGCTCCCCAGCCGGGGATTCCCGGGAAGCCGTCGGCGCTGTCGCCGACGAGCGCGAGGTAGTCGGGTATCGAGTCGGGCCCGACGCCGAACTTCTCGATGACGCCGGCTTCGTCTCGAACCGTTCCGCCCCGCGCGTCGCATTGGACGACGCGGTTCCCCCTGACGCACTGTGCCAGATCCTTGTCCGGAGTGCACACGTACACCCTGTCGACCGTGGGGTCGGTCTCGGCGACCCGTGCCGCCGATGCCAGGGCGTCGTCGGCTTCGAGGTCGACCATCGCCCAGACGGTAAGGCCCAGGGTCTCGAGCGCATCTTCCAAAGGGCCGAACTGCGCAAGCAGGACGGGGTCGATACCGTCCCCTGTCTTGTACCCCTCGTACAGGTCGTTCCTGAAGGACTCGATCACGTGATCGGTCGCCACTCCCACGTGGGTGGCGCCGCGCTCCAGGAGGCCGAGACACGACGAGATCACACCCCGCACGGCGGTGCGGTCGGCCCCGGAGATGTCCGTGTGCCGAGGGACACGCGCGAAGTGGTGGCGGAACAGCTCGTAGGTGCCGTCGACCAGATGTACCTGCATCGGGTCACGCTATCGCACGTTCACCGGCAGGGAGGGACACCCGCGCGCCAGAATGACGGCCGGACCGGTCGAGGCGAGGGAGCTGCACATGAGACTGCCCGAGAAGGGGATGAGCAAGGACGAGGTCTTCGACCGCATCCGGGAGAGAAAACGGGAGGACGCCGACTGGCACGGCGGCAAGACGTTCAGCCTCGTCTACCCCGCCGGCGAGGAGGTCGACGAGGTGCTCGCCGAGGCCAACCGGCTCTACGTCTACGAGAACGCCCTCAACCCCTTCAAGTTCCCGAGCCTGCGGGAGATGGAGAGGGAAGTCGTCGAGATGACGGCGGGACTCCTCAATGCCCCCGAAAGGGCGGGTGGGACGATGACCTCCGGCGGCACGGAAAGCATCATCATGGCCGTCAAGGTGGCGCGTGAGAGGGCGAAACTCGAGCGGGGCGTCGAGAACGGGATCCTCCTCGCGCCCCGTTCGGCCCATCCGGCGTTCGCCAAGGCGGCCCACTACCTCGGTCTGGAGCACCGCCAGATCCCCATCGGTGACGATTTCCGGGCGGATGTCGACGCGACCGGCGACCTCGTCGACGACCGCACCGTGCTCGTCGTGGGTTCGGCTCCCGGCTATCCGCACGGCGTCGTCGACCCGATCGAGGAGATGGCCGCAATTGCCGCAGATCGCGGGGTTCCGTTCCACACGGACTCCTGCGTCGGGGGGTTCCTGCTCCCGTTCGTCGAGCGTCTCGGCAGGCCAGTCCCACTCTTCGACTTCCGCGTGGAGGGCGTGACCTCGATGTCGGCGGACGTCCACAAGTACGGCTACTGCACGAAAGGCGCCAGCGTCGTGCTGCACCGTGACAGTGAATGGCTCGGTCACCAGATCTTCATGTACAGCGACTGGCCGGGCGGGCTCTACGGTTCCCCTGCCATCGCGGGAGCCAGACCTGCCGCACCGATCGCAGCGGCGTGGGCGGTGATGAGTTTTCTCGGCGCGGACGGCTACACGGATCTGGTCCGGACGGTGATGGAGACTGCCGACAGGATTCGCGCCGAGGTCGACGCGATTCCCGAACTGCACGTCTGGGGGAATCCCGTCGCGAGCGTCATCGCCATCGGTTCCGATTCGGTCGACGTCATGGCGGTGAACGACGTGATGGACGACCAGGGATGGAACCTCGACAGACAGCTCGAACCCCCTGCCCTGCACATGATGCTGTCGCCCAAGCACGCCGGTGTCGTGGACGAGCTGCTCGCCGACCTCAGGTACGCAGTTGTGAACCATGGCAAGTCCCGAGGTGCCGAGGCCAGGTATGCCTGATCTCCGGTGCGACGCCGCATAGCCGCCTTCGACTTCGACGGGACGCTCTCGAAACGCGACGTGCTGGGGGAGTTCCTGATTCGTTTCGCGGGACCGTGGACCGTCCTGCGATCGCTCGTCCGGCACCTCCCCCTCGCGATCGGGGTCGTCCGCGGCCGTGCATCGCGGGACTCGTTCAAGGCGGTGCTGTTCGCCGACGTCTTCGCGAGCCGCTCGGAGGGGGCACTGTTCGAAGAGGGCCGCCGGTTCGCCGGACGGATACTCCGAAGTCGCCTCCGCCGCGACACGCTCGAACGCCTTCGATGGCACACTGCCCGGGGGCACGAAACGGTTCTCGTTTCGGCGAGCCTGGAGGCGTATCTCTTGCCCCTCGCCGAGGCGATCGGCGTGGACCATGTGATCGCTGTACGGCTCGAGGCCGATGCGGAGGGCCGTCTCACCGGAGCGATGGAGGGAGGGAACGTCAGAGGTCCGGCAAAGGCCGAGCTCCTGTCGAGCTGGCTGGGAGACGACCGTGCCGAGATCTGGGCCTACGGCGACTCCGAGGGTGACCGAGAGCTCCTCGCGATGGCGGACCACGCTGTCTGGGTGGGGCGCAGAGGCCCGTAGCATGCGAAGGTCCCGAGGGGGTCTCGGGGCGGGCGAAGGACTGCAACCGGACTGCAACCCGAGGTGGCCGAGCGTGAGGGGAGACTGGCCGACGACGCTGTCGGAGCTGAAGGTGGTGGCGCGGTCCGCCTGGCACAACCCGAGGGAGACGTTTGCCCTGCTTCATCTCAGGAGTCGCCCCGGAGTCGAGCTGCGCGGAGGTGCCTGGCTCGGGCGGCCGGCCGGGGTCTCGGTCGCGGGTCGGGGAAGGGTCGTGATCGAGGATGGTCTGTTCGCTCCGGGACGCATGGAGATCCAGGCGCGGGACGACGGCTTCATGCACATCGGTCGCCGGTGCTCTGTCGAGGTCGGGGCTCGTCTCGCAGTCGCGTGCGATGCCGAGCTGATAGTGGGTGACAACGTCGGGATCGGTCCCTACAACATGGTCAACGCATTCGGAGGGAGCCTCCGGATCGGGGGGTGGTCGATGCTCGGTCCGCACGTGTCCA
>QWHP01000055.1 GCA_021404985.1 Actinobacteria bacterium ATB1 | reverse complement strand
CGCCATCTCGACCGGCGAGGGCTCTACCACGTGGGTTGCGCTCGCGGGATGGCCGAGGAAGCAGGTCCCGTCGGCGTTTAGCGGCACCTCCTGTTGGCACCATTCACAGAAGCCATGCATGCCTGTGCTCCGTTGGGGAAAGTCCGACCAATAGATGATTCGGCTCAGCGCCCGAGAAAGTGGAGCGTATCTGACCTTCTCTTGCGGCGGATGCCCTGAAATCCCCGAAGAGCGGGCCCGGGCCGGGCGGGGACCCATTGGCCGGGCACGGTTCGTCCACTAATATCTGGCCCACTGCGGACGTGGCTCAGTTGGTAGAGCATCACCTTGCCAAGGTGAGGGTCGCGGGTTCGAATCCCGTCGTCCGCTCTACTCGCATACTCGTTGCGTGGGCAGATTTTGGCACGTCTGTGATGTCTGGATCCGCCCAAATGCGTGATGGCGGTTTGGTCTCTTCGCCTTGCTTTCTTGCTGCAGAGATTTCTTGCGACCAACGCTCAATTGGGGGAAGGGCTCGCCCGATCGGGGAGTATGCGCGACACCAGGGACTCCGGCTTCACCTTGATCGAGCTCATGGTCTCGGTCCTCATCCTTGCGATCCTGCTTGCTGCTGCGGTTCCGACGTTCCTCGGAGCACGCCGGCACGCCCAGGAGCTTCAGGCGAGATCGGCGGTGCGCAACACCGCCACGACGATCTCCGTACTCATGGCCGATCCGAACGGTCCTGGCGCGGATCCCCTGACCGCCCTGGACGCTGCAGAGCCCGCGTACACCTACACGTACGGGCCATCCGGAGAGCCGAACCAGGTCTCGGTCGCTGTCTACGCAGGCGAGATCCAGCTTGCCGCGTTCAGTTCCAACGGGGTCCGGCCCGAGGTTGCCCGAACCGCGTGGTTGGCTGTTGCCGCATCAAGAAGCGAGTCCGGAGCCTGTGTGATCGGCGTCACTCACGAGACTGCCGGAACCGTCAGCTACGTGGCGGACGACATGGAGGAATGCCGCGCATCGCTCGCCGACCCCAACGACTTCGCCGGTCTCCTGAAGGAGGCAGGACATGTAGGTGGCTGGGCGATGCTCTACGGCCCGGGATGCGAGGCTGGCTGCAACACCGACATGAACGATGGTACAGACGGAACGTCGGGCCCCGGGGAGGGCGATACCGGGGGGCAGACGTCGGATGATGGCAAGGCGGATGACACCTCGGGCGACCCACCCGATGACACGTCGGGCGACCCATCCGATGACACGTCGGACGGCGGGTCCGGCGGTAAGGACGACGAGGCGGACGCGGAGGACAAGGAAGAGGAAGTCGTGTTCGACCCGGGTTCGGGCATCAAGAAGTGGGACAAGAAGGACCCGGCGAAGGCCAAGAAGCAGTGGTACAAGATGGCCGAGAAGATCTGCGGGGCCGAGTCCGACAACTCCTGCTGGGCAAGTGCCTATCGCTACTGGGAGGACTACTACAAGACCCACTTCCGTTGACCGACGAGGTGACCGACGAGGTGACCGACGAGGCCGGCGCCCCCTGTGGGCTGGAGGGCCCAGGAGGAGAGTCCGCCGCTAGTGTCACGGCGATGTCAGCAGGACCCGCAGTCGTCCACCTCATCGGATCTCCGGCCCGGGGCGCGCCCCGCGTCCTCGTCCGAGACCTGATCGCGACCATGGACACCGAGCGCTACAGGCCGGCCGTGGCCTTCCTCCGTGAGGGAAGGGAGGAGCTCGAACGATTCAAGATCGAGTCCATGCTCGACGAGTTCGAAGCTCTGAATGTCCCGATCTTCGTCGGCAGCATGGAGAAGTCGTGGCACCTCCACGACGCAGCGGCGCTCGACAGGTTCCTGCGGGATCTCCACGCCCGCATCCTCGTGGGCCATCTGCAACGTGCCGACGTCTGGGCCGGGCTTCTGAGTCGTTGGGGACGGGCACACTACATCCGGGTCTTCCACGGTCAGTTCCGTCACTGGACAGCTCGTCCCACCGAGACGGCCTACGTGTTGAGAGTTGCCGACCGTCTGCTGGCGGGGTTGGCTGACCGGATCGTGTGTGTGTCGCCCGAGGCACTTGCCAAACTCGAGGCCATGGGAGTCCCCCGGAGCAGGCTCCGCTGGATCCGCAGCGGGATCGACCTCGACCGGTTCCGCGTGGACGCGTTGCCGCTCACGAGCGGCCGGCCGGTCACGTTCGGGATGGTCACCAGGGTGATCGAGGCGAAAGGAACACGCGAGTTCGTCGACGCCATCGCCGCGATCCAGAGCACCAACCCCGCTGTTCGGGCTGTCGTGGCCGGCGACGGACCGGATCTCGAATCCATGCGCGAGCGCGCGGGCAGTCTGGGGGCCGAGATCGACTTCCTCGGCCACTCAGCCGATGTCAGAGGAGTGCTCGCCGGAATCGACGTGTTCGTCCTTCCCTCCTACGACGAGGGCACCCCGATCTCCCTCATCGAGGCGATGGCAGCCGGTCGGGTCATCGTCGTCAGCGACGTGGGCGGCATGCCGCACGTGATCGAGGACGGCACGACGGGCTTGGTCGTTCCGGCGCGCAACAGCGCGGCGCTCGAGGCGGCGTTCCGTCGCATCCTCGCCGAACCCGAGTTCGGCGCGGGTCTTGCGAAGGCTGCCTTGGAGGCGTCCGAGCTGTACACGCTCGACCAGATGGCCGGGGAGTGGCACCGCCTCTATTCCGAGGTGCTCAACGCGGGTTGACGGCAGCCGCGTAGTCCGGCAGGACTGCCTCCAATGTGTAGTGCCGTTCGTACCGGGCGCGGCCTGCGGCCCCGAAGCGAGCGGTCATGTCGGGGTCCCGGGCGAGTGTGACGAGTGCGTCCGTCCACTCGTCGGGGGTCTCGACGAGGAGGCCTGTCACCCCGTCCACGACCACCTCGCTGTTCATGCCCGTCGGCGACGCGACCGTCGCCAGCCCTGCCGCCATGTAGTGGAGCAGCTTGTTGGCGCACTTCCCGCGTGTCCATTCGTTGTCAGGTAGTGGCATGATCCCGACGTCCCAGGAAGCCAGGTCGTCGCCTTCGGTGTCGGGATCCCACTGCTTCACGTGAGGTGTCGCCTTCCGGGGCCAGTCGTACATGGTCTCGACTGCGGCATTGGTCAGGAGGTGGAACGCGAGGTCAGACTCCTCGGCCGCACGGGCGATCGCGTCCAGATAGGGCTCGACGAAGAGGAAGCCGTTGAGTTGCCCGTACCAGCCGACGCGGCACGGCCCTTCCGGGCGTTCCCCCGTCCTGGCGCGGATCGAGGCGTCGGGCACGGTGGGAATGACGACGACGTCGTCGCAGTACTGCCTCGGCCACCCTGCGAGGCACTCGTTCCCGCAGATCATGCGATCCGCCGATTTCGCCGTCTCGACGACACGGTTTGGGGACCACATCGGCGGGCGGATCTCCGGTGGTGGAGCCCAGAGGCTGTCGTCGATCTCGAACACGAGGAAGTCGGCGCGCCGCCGGTACAGCCGTTCGAACCAGGGTGGCCCGGTGAAGGTGAAGAGGTCACGCAGGACGACGACGGTGTCGTAACGGTGGGGCAGCGCGGCCGCCTGCGCGAGCCGCTTCAAGAGCCCCGATCCCAAGGCGGCAGCCCGGATCGGGCGTGACGTCTCGTCCCACGGCGTGGCCCATTCCGGGACCGTCCCCGAGACATGCAGGTCGATACCGCGTTCTGCGAGCTTCGGCGCGAACATGCCGGCACGAAGCCAAGGGGTCTTCTTGTTCTTCTGGGAGCTCGGGAGCCACGTCGTCACGAGCACCTCGAGCCGGTCGGATGGGCTGGTCATCTCACACGTAACCGTGCCGTTTCAGGCCGAGCCAGGTGACGGCGGTGACGAGGCGCCGTTCTGCGAGGTCCATTTCGGTCTCCCAGTCGACGTCGAGCTCGAGGGCCACACGCCCTGTCACGAATCGGGAGTTGTTACCCGACACGGTGTGCGACGCGGCGAGCTCGACCCAGTCGTCGCCGACGAAGGAGAGATCTGCCGGGTCGATACCTGCGAATTCGACGATCCTCTCGAGCTCTTGGCGAGGGTGGGTTATGAGCTCCTCGTAGAGAACGTCGATGACCGGAATACCGAGGGGAGCAAGCGCATGCAGAAGTGCGTCTGCCGCAAGCCAGAGAGCTGCCGTCGACCCGGGCTTGAACTGCGGCATGTAGCTGTCGCCGTCCGTGACCTCTGCACGCCTCACCTTCTTCGCCCACGAGTAGGCGACGCCGCGGCTGTCACGGATCGACTGGACCACACGCGTCTTGAGCCCTCTCGCGAGGCGGAGAACATAGGCGTAGGAGACGTGCTTGGAGGCGTCGACGATCGTCTCGGCGCCCGTGGCATCCCGAATACCCGAATACAGGGCCCTCAGACTCGCGACGTACCGTGAGACCTTCGCCTCGAAACGGGGTGTCATCGATGGGGCCGCGAGCTGGGGGATGAATCGATTGCGGTCGACTTCTGCCTGCAGGGCGAGGAGGCCGTCGACGTCCACCTCGTCCCAGCCGCCGAACGCTGAGTCTCCAACGGTCCGCCAGTAGTCGCAACTCCGGAAGGGATTTCCGCAGCCGCAGAGATCGTTGGCCTTGACCCCACGTTCCCAGATGTATTGGGACTCGCCGATGTTCTCGACTTTGGGGAGTTGGCCGAGCATGTCAGCGAGGAGGGTGCTGCCGCTGCGTCCGACCCCGCCGATGAAGAGGATGTCGATCGGAGGCGTCATGCCGGCGACTCGTTCACGTCGTGTGGCTTCTGCGTTCACGACGACTTCCCCTGCGCTCACGTGTCCTTCCGGGTCCTCTCGTCGTCTACGTCCTCTTCTTCGGAGTCCCCACCTGCTTCGGGACCGCTGTCCCGGTCGAGGAGGTCGGCTTCTTCGGATTCGTCCTCCGAAGGCTCCTCCTCGGAGACGTCGGTTTCGGCTGCCGTGGAGTCGGCGCCCTCCTCTTCGGTCTCGGCCGGGTGTTCCGGGCCTTCAGGTACGACACGGAGGTCGGGCGACCGCAGGAACCACAGGTCGAGGCCGAGGATCCCGACTGCCACACCGACCATGAGGACGAGGAGACCAACTGGGCGGTCCCCGATCAGAAGCGCCACACCCAGGACGACTCCCGTGGCGCCCAGGACATTGAGCGCGATCCCCAGGGATCGATCGTCGCCGGCTCGGCTCGGTGGTGTCTCCCGAGCGTCTCCTGCGGCCTCAACGGTCTCTGCGGTCTCCGCGGTTTCCACTTGGGTGTCTGTGCTCTCTTCCAATCCGTTCCCGATCGCCGGCGACCCGAATCTACATGCCGAGGCTGTGCCGCTCCGGAGATCCGGCACCGAAGCCCGATGGCTGCTCGAATCGACAGGGATGGGTTCGAGCCGTGGAGCAAGGTGGCGCCGGTCGGCGTTTCGAGCACTCGCCTTCGCCGCTTCCACCGCCGTCTTCTGGGCCTCGACGCCGAATGGTCCGTCCTCGGCAGAGTCGGCGGGTTGCCTGATCACCGAACGGATCGGAAGCGGCGGTCAGGCATTCCATCTGATCGGTTCGACATGCACGCCCCAGAACGAGGCGCTCGAAGTCACCGTCTTCCTCCACGGCTTCTTCGCCCTGGATCCGAGGATCTACGGGAGCTGGACAGAACGCCTTGCAAGTGAGGGCAGGCTGGTGGTCTTCCCTGCCTACCAGAGCGGCGTTCTGGACCTCTACCAGACCGATAACGCCGCTTTCGCCGTCCGCCGGGCGATGGCGCACACGGAGCAAGGCTGGAGGGGGCGCGCGGTCGACTGGTCCGGACCTGTCTATGTGGGACATTCGTGGGACATTCGGCGGGGGGCGGTATCGCCCTCAACCTCGCGGCGATGACGGGTGTCGGGGGCCTCCCCGAACCCCGGGCGGTGCATGCTGTGGAGCCGGTCCTCAACCTCGACCCGGCAGAACCCCGGAGTCCCGGACCCTCTGGGACTGGTCAGGAACATTTCCGGCATCCCCGCCTCGACAGTCGTCACGCTCACGGTCGGGGACCGGGACGAAATCGCGAGTGACGAGACGGCGTTTGTCGTTTGGGAGAGGATCGCGATAGCCGTTCCGGGACTGGCGATCCCCGACCTGACCGACGCCGGGCCCTTGGACCGGCTCCTGTGGTCCACCCTCGAAGAGATGTCGAGCTGTGTGGCCGGGACCGCCTGTGCAGCACCCCCGGAAGCCCTCGGGGGACTGGCCCGAGGGACTTGTCCCGGCCGACGTGTTCGTCGGAGATACCGGGCCGTACCATCTCACCCCGAATGCCGGCAACGGGTACACGTACGTCTTTTGTGCCGATCTTCGCAAGCCTGGCGCCGTGCTGTTCGTTCCTGGGGAACCTCTGCGGGGTGCCACCACCGTCCTGACGTCCGGGGTCTAGCCGGAGGCCCCGGGCAGCGAGAACGTGAACGTCGATCCGCGGCCCGGCACCGACTGGACGGCAATGGTCCCCTCGTGCCTCTCGACGATCCGTCGCACGAGCGCGAGGCCGATGCCCTCACCCGGCTTGTCGGTCACGTGCAGGCGGGTGAACATGCGAAAGAGCCGGTCCTGCTGGTGGTGGGGGATTCCTATGCCGTTGTCGGTGACCGAGACGATCACCCGGGAGTTCTCCTCCTGGCCCTCGATCAGGATCTGGGGTGAGACCCCCGGCACCGCATGCTTCACGGCGTTGGAGACCAGGTTCACGAAGACCTGGGTCAACTGTGCCTCGTCGGCTTTCACGTGCGGAAGGGTCGCGACGTCGACCGTGGCGCCGGCGCAGTCGAGGTCGCCGGCGAGCATGCGCAAGGCCTCGGCGACGACCTGGTTGGTGTCTACGACTCGGGTGGTGTCGCCGCCTTCGGTCTGTACGCGTGCGAGCCTGAGGAGGCCGTCGACCATCGCCTCGCCACGGCGCGCGTTCGATTCGAGCTCCTCGAGGTACGGGCCGACGTCTCCCGGTAGTGGGGAGTCACGGAACTCGTCGCGGATCAGATCCGCGAGATGGAGCATGTTGCGTATCGGAGCCCTCAGGTCGTGGGAGGCCATGTAGGCGAACTCGGTGAGATCGCGGTTCTCCGAGAGTGCCTGGCGAAGGTTCGATTCGGCGCGCTTGAGCGAGGTGATGTCCTGGACGGCCGCACCGACGTAGCTCTTGCCGGTTGCCTCCGCGGTCAGTAGGCAGTACGAGGTGAGCCACCAAGCCTTCTCGTCCGGCCACCTGGGATCGGGGCCGCTGACCTCGCCGTGGCGCGTGTGGCCGCCCTCCACGACCGCGTCCCACGCGGGGATGATCGACGGGGCGAGATCGGGGATCGACTCCACCAGCGTCCGGTCGAGGAGGTCATCGACCGGCCTGCCGTAGATGGACGCGAGCGTCCGGTTCGTCGCCCTGCAGCGGTACTCTCCGGGCCCCTCGTGCTCGTAGAGGCAAAGTCCGATAGGTGCTTCGACGAGGAACTGCTCGAAGATCCGCAGACGGTCCTCGGTCTCGACGAGATCCGTGATGTCCTTGGAGATCCCGAGGAGGTAGCGCGGCGTGCCGTCGGGGCCGACGATGGGGACCTTCTTGGTGTGGAGCCAGCGCCGGCCGAGCTCCTTCGTCTCTATGGGCCCGCAGGGGATGTCGGCCACCCCGTCGTCCTCGAAGACTGATCGGTCCTTGGATGTGAAGAAGTCGGCCTGATCGGTCGGAAAGAAGTCGTAGTCGTTGCGGCCAAGCATCTCTTCACGGGGATACCCGAGGAGGTCCTCGCCGGCCTTGTTGAAGAGGAGACGAAGGTGAGATCCTCCGCCTCCTTGACGAAGATCATGTTCGGTATGTGCTCGACGATCAGGCGGAGCAGATCAGTGTCGGTCTCCCCGGACCCGGATGCCCGAGCTCCGCCCGGCAGCCGAAGATGCTGATCCATTCTCATCAGTATGGCGCGTCCCGGAGCTGCCTTGGTCACGCGGCGGTGCAGCTCACCCCCCGGAGGCAGGAATCCAGTTCAGACGCCCCGAAACGAACGCCCGAAGGACCTGAGGCCGACACCGGCGTTCCCTCCCCCCGGGAGCCCCCAGCCCGAGTGAGCAGGAATCTTGGCCGCGACCGAGACCAAGCCCCAGCACGTGGACACGCCTCTCTACGAGGGCCGTGGCGAGGACCGGCTCCTCACCGTGTTCCGTGGGATCTCCATGGTTCTCGTCGTGGGCGTCCACATCGGGTGGACGCAGGTCACGCCCAAGGGAACCGGTTCGGAACCTGCCTTCCACGGCTTGGTGATGGACCTCTTGACGTGGACGATCGTGTGGGTGTCCCTGTTCTTCGTGGCGAGCGGGGCTCTCATGCGGAACAGCGACAGGATCCCGTATCGCGTTTACCTGCGTGACCGCCTGCTCCGCCTCCTCATCCCGTACTACGTCTTCGCACTGATAGTCCTCTCGGCCGAGGTCTTCCTCTGGAAGGCGTTCCCCGAGAGCGTGTGCGGGAACTTCAGCGCGAAGAAGGCGATCACCTGGGTCCTCCCACTCCACGAGGACTGCCTCGGCCTGGCACAGGGGCCACTGTGGTTCCTGCAGGTGTTCCTCGTGTTCGCGATCCTCGCCCCGTTCATGGTCAAGTTGTTCGACTCGAAGCTGCGTCACTGGGTGATTCCCGCCACCCTCGGCCTGCTCGGTGTCTTCGACTACCTGTGGCTGTCGGGAGCCTGGGAGCGACCCACGACGATCGGAGCCGCAACCGCAGGCGACATAGGCCCGATCCTCTGGATCGTCATACACGTCCACGTGTTCTGGTTCCTCGTCTTCTACCTCGGCTTCTACTACGCGCAGGGTTACACGCGACGTTTCGAGGGTCGGTACCTCGAGATCGGACTCGGGCTCGCCGCTCTCACCTTCCTCCTCGTGGCAGGAATCCCCAGCTTGTTCGACGGGCCATACGGACCCCGAGTGTTCGGGTATCTCTGGGACGGGGGCAACCAGTTCCCACCGACACTCGCATGGCTGTCGGGCACGCTCGCCGCTTCTTTCATCATCCTCTGGGCGCGCAAGCCGATCGTCACGTGGAGCTGGAGGGACCGGGTGAGCCCCGTGATCGAGTGGCTGGCCCGCAACTCCCTCACGCTCCTCATCTGGCACATGATCGCCTACGAGATCGCCTATTGGACAGTCAGGCTTCTCGGCGGTCTCGGGTTCTTCGAGGACACTCTCCGGGGGTTCAGCCCGATCGTGGAGCGGGTGGCATGGCTGGCGCTCACGGTACCGCTGATCGTGCTGATCGTGAACCTCTTCTCCCCGCTCGAGCGCGTCGACTGGGGCAGGTACCTGGCCTGGCCGTCGGCTTGGCGTCGCAAGGACGAAGGGGCAGCGAAGGCCGATGCGGCGGAATCGGCCGAACCAGCGGAGACCGGCTGAGGGGTCCGCCCGCCCCCTCGGGCTGGTCGAGGGTCGGGACGGGTCGGGGATCAGACGGCGACGAGCTCGCTGTCTTCGTCCACGTCATCCCCGTGGGGCGGGGCAGGGTTCGGCGGTGGCTCCGCCTCACCGGACTCGTGAAAGATGAAGAGGGCGATGCCGAAGAGCGCCAGGGCACAGGCCTGGTGGGCGGCAGCGAGGGCTGTGGGAACCTCGAGAAGGAGCGTCGACACACCGAGAGTGACCTGAAGCAGCGCGGCGCCGATGAGACCCCAGACTGCGATAGCGACCCTGCGTTCGGGGGACCGGCGCAGCAGGAGGACGGCGAACGCCAGAACCGTGACGAACAGAGAGATCGCGAGGATACGATGCTGGAACTGGACCGTCGCGCTGTTCTCCAGGAAGTTGTCCCAGAGCGGGTCGTAGCGCAACAGGCCTTCCGGCACGACGCGCCCGCCCATGAGGGGGAAGGTGTTGTAGGCGAAGCCTGACTTCGTGCCTGCCACGAAACCGCCGGAGACCATGACGAGGAGGATGAATCCGAGGAGGGCCCAGCCACTGCGGGGCCGCCGCTGCTTCGAACCCGGTGGGCCCGCCCGGGGAAGGAGCACGTCGAGCGCGGTCCAGAGGATGGTCCCAAAGATGATCGTCGCCAGGACGAGATGCGCACTTAGCCGGACGGGGCTCACGCGCGGCACGTCGACGAGGCCGCTCGCCACCATGAACCACCCGAGGACGCCCTCCAGGGCGACGAGGCCGAAGATTGCCAGGAGCCTGACGAAGAGCCTGCGTCCTATGGCGCGCCGGATTCCGAACCAAAGCGTCGGGATAATCAAGGCCAGGCCGATGAGGCGCCCAACGAACCGGTGGGCCCATTCGATCCAGAAGATCTCCTCGAACTCACGGAGCGTCATGCCGTCGTTGACCTCGGAGTATTCCGGGAACTCCCGGTACTCGGCGAAGACCTCCCCCCACTGCTCCTGTGTGATCGGCGGGAAGGCGCCCATTATCGGATCCCAGTCCACGATCGACAGTCCGGACTGGGTGAGGCGCGTGACCCCGCCGAGTACGACCATGGCGAAGACGAGCGCGGCAACGACGAGCAGCCAGATCCCCACGGAGCGGGGGGCGGCGCGCTCCCCGGTGGCCTCGATCCCCTCGGTGGTCGGATTCGCGCGGCCCACCCGCCGCGTCACGTCATCTACCACGGAACTCCGGAGCTCTCTTCTGGGCGAAAGCGGCCAGGGCCTCTCCGAGGTCGTCGCTCGGGAGAAACGCAGCGTTCCACGCCGCCACGTAACGGAGGCCGCGATCCCATTCGGCG
>QWHP01000517.1 GCA_021404985.1 Actinobacteria bacterium ATB1 | reverse complement strand
TCCGAGGTCTTCTCGCCCGGTGCCAGACGAGAGCTGGCGATGCTCGGCGGTATCGGGGGCGGTCTGACGATCTGCTACGACATCCGGTTCCCCGAGCTCTACCGAGCGCTCACTGCGGAAGGGGCACGCATCCTCGCCGTGCCGTCGGCGTTCGCGGACGCCACGGGCCGTGACCACTGGGAGACCCTCGTCCGTGCGCGGGCGATCGAGAACGCGGCATTCGTGATCGCTCCGAACCAGGCGAGAGGGGAGACGGGACCCCTTGTCTGTCACGGACACTCGATGATCGTCGGTCCGTGGGGAGAGATCCTCGCCGAGGCGGGAGGAGCGGACGAGACAGTGATCGTCGCCGACCTCGACTTCGGGCTTCAGGACGATGTCAGGGCGCGGCTACCGTCGCTTGCGCACAGGCGTCCGGATGTGTACCGAGAGGCATGACGAGAGCGCAGGAGGCGAAGGGTGCCGAGTAGCTCCGAATACGACGAGTTCGGCCTCTTCCACGAGAACGCGGTCGAGGCAGGCCTCGACTGGACGGGGTCACCCGAGGTCCGGCGTGAGTGGCTCGAGGCGCGCAGTGGCCTGCGGCTGAGCGCCCTTGTCTGGGGGTGTGGACCGGCGGAGCTCGTGCTCCTCCACGGTGGCGCGCAAAACGCCCACACGTGGGACACGGTGGCGTTGGCGCTGGGACGTTCGCTGGTCGCCGTCGACCTCCCCGGGCACGGTCGTCCCTCGGCGGCCTGACCTCCCTCGCTCTCGTACGCGAGCGGCCGGACATAGCGGATCGCCTGCTGCTCGTCGACGTGACCCCGGGCGTCGACCGCGCGAAGACGGCCCAGGTGGCAGCGTTCATTCGCGGACCCGAGTTCTTCGACTCCTTCGACGCGATCCTCGAGCGCACGATGCAGTTCAATCCGACTCGGAGCGAGTCCAGTCTCAGGCGCGGCATCCTGCACAACGCGGAGGAGCTTCCCGACGGACGTTGGACCTGGCGATACGACAGGCGCGTGCTCGGCCGCCACGAGGAACCCGGCATCGAGACGCCCGACTCGGGCGAAATCTCCGACGTCATGGATCTCGACGCCCTTTGGGCGTCGATCGCCGACTTCGACGGGGAGTTGGTTCTGGCCAAGGGGGAACTCTCGCCGGTCGTCGGGGAGGACGATCTCGCCGAGCTGGAGAGGCGCCGGCCGGGGACGCGTGTCGAGAGATTCCCCGAGGCGGGCCACAGCATCCAGGGCGACCGTCCTGTCGAGCTCGCCGACCTGATCGAGTCCCTCCTCGCGTGATAGTCCGCGCGAACCTCACGTCCGGGGGGGCGTGACGTGGGTGGATTTGGTCACGTGTGTGGTGTCTGGATCTGCCCAGGTGGGTGGGGTTGGGGTGTCAGGCGACTTCCTCGTTTGCGTTGCGCAGCACCGCGAGGTCGTCCTCGTCGAGGGTCTCGCGTTCGAGAAGTGAGACAGCGACGGCGCGAAGGAGACCATCGTGGTCCGTCAGGAGGTTGCGCGCCCGCGCCATGGCGTCGGCGAGTGTCTCCTGGACGGAGGTGTGGACCTCGCCGGAATAGGGACTGAGCGCCAGCTCCTCGTCGTCGAAGCTGGCGAGGCCGAGGTCGGTCATGCCGAACTCGACGACCATGCGCCGCGCAAGGTTCGTCGCGTGCCTCAGGTCCGAGGCGGCGCCGTGCGTCATGTCGCCTTCGAGGAGGCGCTCCTCGGCGGCTCGCCCGCCGAGGGCGACGACGAGTTGGGCGCGCACCTGGCGAAGAGAGAGAAGGTCGTCGTCCTCCGCCACCAGCCATGTGACACCGCCCGCCACACCCCGGGGGACGATCGAGACCTGCCGGGGTGCCGGGGCATCCGACTGCACGAGGGCACAGACAGCGTGTCCGGCCTCGTGCCAGGCGCTGATCCGCCGGTCGCGTTCGCTCATGACCCTCGACCGGCGTTCGGGACCGATCGTGACCGTGCGTACCGCCTCCGTGATGTCGCCCTGCCCGATCGCCGACGAGGCCCGCCGGGCCGCGTGGATCGCGGCCTGGTTCACGATGTTCGCGAGATCTGCCCCGGTCATCCCGGCAGTGCCCGCTGCGACCGCATCCCAGTCGACGCCGTCCTCGACCGGAAGGCCCTCGGCGTGAACGGCGAGGATGGCGGCACGGCCCTTGCGGTCCGGGTTCGGCACCTCGATGCGGCGGTCGAACCTTCCGGCTCGCAGGAGTGCGGGGTCCAGGACGTCGGGTCGGTTGGTGGCGGCCAGGACGAAGATCGCCTCGTCCTGTGTGAAGCCGTCGAGCTCGACGAGGAGCTGGTTCAGGGTGTTTTCCCGTTCCTCGGTCGCGCCGTTCGAGGGCTGGCCGATCCGGGCCTTGCCGACCGCGTCGATCTCGTCGATGAAGACGATCGCCCGACCCGCCTTCCTGGCGTCGTCGAAGAGCCGTCGCATCCGGCTTGCCCCGAGGCCGGCGAACATCTCGACGAAGTCCGATCCCGAGATCGGGAGGAACGGAACACCGGCTTCTCCTGCCACCGCCCGTGCGAGGAGGGTCTTGCCGGTACCCGGTGGCCCGGTGAGCAGGACGCCACGCGGGACCTTCGCGCCGAGACGAGCGAACCGGCTCGGATCGTCGAGGAACGATACGACCTCCCTAAGCTCGTCGACGACCTCGGGGAGACCCGCGACGTCGCCGAACCTGGTGTCGGGCACGGCACCGGCGA
>QWHP01000054.1 GCA_021404985.1 Actinobacteria bacterium ATB1 | reverse complement strand
TGGCCGGTCGCGACAGGATGCTTCGACCTCGAACCTCTGGAGAGCGGATGGACCTTCAAGCGCCGCCTTCACGGCGGCGCCCTGGTCGGAACGTTCCGGATCGACTCCGGACCGTTCGTCGTCACGCTCGAAACCGACCGCCCCCCCAAGCCCTCAGTCGGCCGCCAGCTCGCCTCCGCCGAACGGGTCGTCGCCGGGGGCCGGGGCATCGGCGGACCCGAGGGCTTCGAACGTCTGCGTGAGCTCGCCGATTCCCTCGACGCCGCCCTGGCCGCCTCCCGGCCGCCGTGTGACTCGGGTTGGGTCCCCTCCAACCACCAGGTTGGCATCACGGGAACACGCGTCAGACCCGACCTCTACGTCGCGATCGGGATCTCGGGATCCGTGCAGCACCTCGCCGGGATGCACAGGGCCGGGTGCATCGTCGCGATCAACAAGGATCCCGAAGCGCCGATCTTCCGCTACGCCCACATCGGTGTCGTCGGGGACTGGGCCGAGGTCGTCGACGGGATCCTCGACGGCCTCGACACCGGACCGGACCGGCGGGAGGCGACGGCATGAGGATCCTCGTCTGCATGAAGCAGGTTCTCGACCCGGAGGCCCCGGCAGAGCTGCTCAAGATCGACCCCGGTTCCTTGCGGGTGTCCGCGGCAGGCACCCCGGAGGTCCTCAACCCCTACGACACGAACGCCCTCTCGGCCGCGCTCGGGCTCAAGAGCGAGGCCGCCGAGCTCGGTGACGAGGCAGTCGAGATCGTCGTCCTCACTGTGACGCCGCGGCCTTCCAAGCCCCTGATGCTCAAGGCCCTCGCGGCAGGAGCTGACGGTGTGATCGCACTCCGCGTCCCCGAACCCACGGCTGGCTGGGTGGACAGCTCGTCCACGGCCGCCCGGCTCGGGGCACTGGTGCGAGAGGCAGGGGACTTCGATCTCATCCTCGCAGGCCGCGAGGCAGCGGACACGAACGCTGGTGTCGCCGGCCCCCTGCTCGCAGGTCTCCTCGGCATCCCGCTGGTCGCTTTCGCCGTCGGGATCCGGGTGTCGCCGGGAGGGACTGTCGCCGTCGACCGGCTCACCGACGACGGCGTCCTGACCGAGCGCGTGGCACTCCCCGCACTCGTCACGGTGAGCAGCGAGATCGGCGACCTGGAACCGGTGGACTTCCGCGGGATCAGCGCGGCGAAGAGGAAGCCGATCCGGGTCGTCGAGGGCGCCGATGTCGAACCTGCCGGCGGCCCGTATCTGGTGGCCCTCGACAGGCCCCGCATCGAGAGGCACTGCGAGATGATCGAAGCCGAGACCGGCAGGCTCGCAGGAACCCTCCTCGCGAAGCGGCTACGTTGATCCTCCGAACCGAAGGGGACCGAGGAGGACCGCACTTGACGGAGATCGACGACGCCGAGCTGACCCGCTTCGGGATCCGCCCGGAGGACGAGGGATTCCATCGCTACGACCCGGCAGAGCGCTGGTGGAACGAGTCGTGGTTCTGGGACTGGTACGACGAGGACGGTTCGGTGGCGGGCCATTGCAGGCTCGGCACCTTCCCCGGGCAGGATCGGCTCTGGCTCTGGCTCTTCCTCTGGCAGGACGGCGCGTGGACGGCCGTCGAGGAGCCACGCCTTCCCTTCTCACTCCTCCGGCGTCCGGCCCTCGCGCTCGACTCCGAGGGTCTGTCTTTCGAGTGGTTCCCTCACGCGCCTCTCCGCCGTGGCGAGCTGCGCGTCGAGACCTTCGGCCGGGTGATCTCGGGCCCCGACAGCGGCCGGACCGTGCCGGTGGGTGTCGAGCTCGAGGTCACTGGAACCGGGGCGCCACACTCGACGGGACAGCACAGCGGCGAGGGACACAGCTCGGACCACTACGACGCGCGACGCTTCGAGCAGCCGATCCGCGTTTCTGGCCACCAGCGGTCCGGCGCGAGCGAGGTCGAACTGACGGGCAACGGCGAACGCGACCACTCGTGGGGCCCCCGCGTGTGGGACATGGAGTGGACCTTCGTCGCGGCCAACGCCGGGGACCGCAGCCTCCAGTGCGTCGAGGTCCGCATCGGCGACCTCGATCCCATCCACGTCGGATACTTCCTCGAGGGTGGCGTGTCGCACGACCTCGCGGCCGTGTCCCTCGACGTCACCCTCGACTCCTCCCGACTGGACTCCGGCGCGGCATCGGGCCGTCTCTCGGTGGGATCGGGCGAAGGCCGGCTCTTCACCGCCTCCTTCGAGGCGATATCCGCGCACACGATCGACCTCGCGCACACCCAGGTGCCGCCGCACCAGACCGACTACAGGCGTCACCTGATCCGGCTCACCCCTGCCGGCGGCGGCGAGCCGTTCTGCGGCTGGCTCGAAACCCATATGAGGTGAGCGACCGTCGCGCTCGGCCTACTCGGGCGCAGGCAGGTCGAGGAGCTCTGCGAGGTGGCGGGTCGCGAAGTTGTCGGTCTCGGTAAAGCCGGGGATCTCGACGCCGGCGAGAGCCATTCGCTGGCAGACCCGGATGATCGTCCCGCAGAAGCGCAGGCACGACCACGCCGTCCACCAGTCCATGTCACGCAGCTCCGTACCCGACAGCTCCTCGTAGAGGGCGACACCCTCGTCCGTTCCTGGGAAGCCGGGAAGGTCGGGGACGCCGAGGGCGTCGCTGAAGAAGCGGTTGAAGTAGAGGCACCAGGCGACGTCGCTCTCACGGGGTCCGATGTGGGCCATCTCCCAGTCGAGCACGCCGACGACCTCGAAGTCGCGCATGATCACGTTGCCGAGGCGGGCGTCGCCCCAGCAGAGCACGTCGCGTGCGTGGGTCTCGGGGCAGCTCGACCGCAGGATCTCGAACGCGGCGTCGCACGTGGGCTGCGGCCGGTCCTGTGACGCCCACTCGAAGAAGCGCTCCCATCTGGCGATCTGCTGTCCGAGCCCGGCCGGGCCGAACTCGGGCCGGTCCACGTGGCCGCGAACCGTCTCGATGTCGACGCCGTGGACGGCGGAGAGGGCGGCGAGGACTGATTCGTAGGCGTGGCGCTGCTCGTCGGGAGTTGCGTCGAAGAGGAACCCCGTCGTCGTGTAGGGCGGGTTGTCCGTCGGGACCACGCCCTCGACGTGGCGCATGACGTAGAACGGGGTACCGATCACGGACTCGTCGGGCTCCCACCACATGACTTCGGGCACCGGCACGCCGGCTGCGCCCGCGGCCCGGATCACGGCGGCCTGCATGGCGAGGTCGTAGTCGGGGAAGACGGGATGGCCCGCCGGCCGTCCCCGGGTGACGAGACGGTCGGAGGCCCGCGTATCCCCGTCGGTCCAGGTGACGTCAAGGATCATCGTCTCGCTGGAGAAGCCGCTCTCACCCGGCGACGAGAGCGGCCCGAGCTCGACGTCCCGGGTTCCGAGCCTCTCGCCGAGCCAGCCCTCGAGGCGTTCCCGGTACCGCTCCGGGTCGACGTCCCCAAGGGCTTCCTTGTCGAGTGTCGTCATGTCGTCGGGCGTCCCCACCTGTCTCCCCCTGTACGAGCGGTGGATCGTCCTGGCAGTCTCGCGCACGGAGGCGAGCATGCGACAGCTGATCCCGCAACCGTCCCGGTGCGTGCCTGCGGAGGGCAGCCTGCAGGTAGGCCGGGGCGACGTGAGGTACGAGGGTCCCGAGCAGGCCAGGCTCCGGCGCGTGGGCTCCGTCCTTCTCGAGGGGCTGCGCAGGATCACGGGGGACCCCACGGCGTCCGTGGAGGTCGTGCTCTCGTGCGACCGCGAGAGCCCTGTCCATCCTCCGCCGGGAATGGACGAGAGCTACACCCTCGACGTCTCGGCGGTGTCCGCCCGCATCCACGGCGGCACCGTGTACGGCGTGTTGCGCGGAACCCAGACGTTCCTCCAGCTCGCTGGCCAGGACTCCGACGGTTGGGCGGTCCCAGCGTGCCGGATCGAGGATGCCCCCAGGTACGCGTGGCGGGGGCTCCTCCTCGACGTCGTCCGCCACCCGATGCCGCTGCCTCTCGTCCACCGGACGCTCGACGGGATGGCGATGGCCAAACTCAACGTCCTCCATCTGCACCTCACGGACGACCAGGCGTTCCGGTTCGAGAGCGTCACGCATCCGGCGCTGCACTCCGCCAACCCGGACGGCCTGTGGTACAGCCAGGACGACCTGCGCGAGCTCGTAGACCACGCGTCCGCGTCAGGCATCCGGGTCGTCCCGGAGCTCGACATGCCGGGGCACACGACGAGCTGGCTGGTGGCGATGCCCGAATTGGGGCCGAGCGGGGAGGCCCCCGAGCCGCGGCGCCGGTTCGGGATCGCGGAGTGCGCCCTCGACCCCGAGGCGGACCGCACGTTCGAGGTCGTGGCGGATCTCGTACGCGAGATCGCCGGCGTCTTCCCGGATGCCTTCGTCCACGTCGGCGGGGACGAGGTGAGCTCGGACGCCTGGGCCGGCGATCGGGAGGCCCTGCAGGCGTCGTTCAACAGGCGGATCGCCTCGATCCTGGACGGATGCGGACGCCGCATGATCGGATGGGACGAGATCCTGCACCCGGACCTTCCCGAGAGCAGCGCGATCCAGTCGTGGCGCAGTCCGATGTCGATGTGGCAGGCCGCGCGTGAGGGCAGGCGGGTCGTGCTCTCGCATCCCTGGTACCTGGACCACATGTACCCCGCCCGGCTGCTTCACGTTTACGAACCCCGCGCCACGCCCGACGAGATGGCTGCCGCGAACGCTTTCGTGCGTGAGGACCCGGGTACTGCACCTGTCGTCCACCTCGTCGCCGGATGGCAGGCGCTGTTCGGTGACGTCGCCTCCGCCGAGCCCCTGCCGGATGCGGCGCAGGAGCTCCTCTTCGGCGGCGAGGCCTGCATGTGGTCCGAGCACGTGACTGCCGAGAACCTCGCGATCCGGCTCTGGCCGCGGCTTGGCGCGTTCGCCGAGGCGCTGTGGTCGGGGGCAGGCACTGCGTCTGAGACTTTGGAGGACCGTCTCGACCGCTTCGGCGCGCGGCTCCGCCTCGTGGGCATCGACCCGGAGGCCGACAGGGACGCGATGCTCGCACGCATCTCCGATGGGGACCACGAGCTCGTCTCCGCTCTGCGTGTCCTTTCCGATGCGTGCGAACCGATCCGCTTCTACGGCCGTCTCCTGCCGTCCGAGCTCGGCGCCGACACGTTCACGCAGCCGGCGGACAGGAACCCGCCCCGGGTCTCCTATACGGCGGACACGCCTCTGAACCGTCTGGTCGACTGCACACCGCCCGACAGCCGCGCGGCACGGCTAATCAGACGGGATCCGGGGCACGCCGGGCTGCTCGCGGCGAGATGGCACGCTGCTGCCGAGACGATCCGGTCCAGGGGAGGAAGCTTGGCGCTTGTTCGTGAGCTGCTGCCCTTGGCGGAGGACCTGGAGCGCCTCGCCACCGTGTTGGAGGGCTGGGTTAAGGGCCGGGTGCCCGACGGCACCGGCGAGATCCTCGATGCGGCATCCGCACCGTGTGCCGAGCTGCAGCTCGCCGTCGTGGCGCCGCTGCGCCGACTGGTGACCGGCGACGCCTGACGGCAGCATGTCCCCATGGACCCCTCGATTCGCACCACCTCCGTCAAGGCGGGGAAGCTGGAGCTCTCTGCCCTCGAGACCGGCGAGGCCGGGCAGGGCGAGACCGTGCTCCTCCTGCATGGCTTCCCGGACACGTTGCGCTCGTTCCGGCACCAGCTCCCCGGTCTGGCCGAGGAAGGTTTCCACGCTGTCGCTCCGGCCCTGCGCGGTTACGAACCCGACGACGCTCTCGACTCCCGCGAGGCGACATTCCACGTCGTACGTGTCGCCGAGGACGTCCTTGCCTTGGCGGACGCCCTCTCGCCGCAGGCGCCGGTCCACCTCGTCGGGCATGACTGGGGGTCGGTGGCCGTCCAGCTCGCGGTGGCGATGGCTCCCGAACGCGTCCGGACCGCCACCATCATCGCCGTCCCTCCCATGCGCACCGTCCAGACGGGCTTGCGCCGCCACCCGAGACAGCTCCTGCTCTCGTCCTACATGCTCTTCTTCCAGGTGCGCGGCATCGCCGACCGGATCGTCGCCGCGAACGACTTCGCCTTCATCGAGCTCCTCTGGCGCCGCTGGTCGCCGGGTTGGGAGTGGGACCCGGACGACATGGCAGCGCTCAAGGACGCCTTCCGGCACCCCGGCGTCCTGCGCAATGCCCTCTCGTACTACCGGGCTCTCGCGAACCCGGTCGACTCGGAGTGCCGTGCGCTCATGGCCCGGATGCAGGAGCTCGTCCGCACGAAGACCGACGTCCCCCTCCTCGCCGTCACGGGCGGAACCGACGGCTGCATGGACACCCGCCTCTTCGACCACATCGACCCCCGGGGCTTCCCGGGCGGTCTCCGTGTCGAGCGCATCGAAGGGGCAGGGCACTTCTGCCAGCTCGAGAAGCCGGGGCCCGTGGGCGAACTTCTCCTCGACTGGCTCCACAAGTAGAGCAGTCTCCTTTGTCCCCTGTGCCCTCCTGTGCCGGGGCCGGTCGCAGTGATGGCGTTGCCTTTACGCTGGCCGCGGTGGACGCGGACCAGTACAGGGACAGCTCCAACCTCGACGCACGCATCTCGCTGCATGCGCGTTTCGGCACGAACCCCGTCCGCTGGCACCAGTGGGTGGCGTCCCGGATCGGCGGTCTGGCGGGCAGCGAGCGGATCTTGGAGGTCGGCTGCGGCACGGGTGAGCTCTGGCATGAGTCCGGGACGAACCCTGCCGCGACCCACACCGTGGTCCTCACCGACCTTTCTGATGGAATGGTCCGCCGTGCCAGGGAACGGCTGGGGACCGCGTTCTGCTTCGCCGTCGCCGATGCCGCGGCGCTGCCCGTGGCCCGGGTGAGCATGGACCTCGTGCTCGCCAACCACATGCTCTATCACGTGCCCGACCGCGTGGCGGCGATCGGGGAGCTGAGGCGGGTGCTACGTGAATCGGGTGTCCTCTGTGCCGCGACGAACGGACCCGGTCACCTCGCCGAGCTCGACGATCTGGTGATGGAGGCCGGCGGAGGTGGCCGGCAGGCCTTCTGGCGCCAGGGCTTCTCGCTCGAGAACGGGCAGGCACAGCTCGCGGGTTCATTTTCCACGGTCGAGCTCCACCTCTACGACGACAGCCTCGCCGTGACCTACCCGGACGCGATCCTGGCTCATCTCGGCTCCTACATGGAGCTCACGGAAACAACGGCTGATCGGATCCGTACCACGGTCGAGGACGAGATCACGCGATCCGGCTCGTTCCACGTCCGCAAGAACTTCGGGCTCTTCGTCGCCCGTCCCTGAGACCACACGAGATCCCATACCCCTGTGAGCCGCACCCGAAGAAGACCTGGAATCAGGCGGGGCAGCCAGCATGCCACAGATCGACGTCGAAGGCGGCGATCGTAAGACGGGGTCGCGCTGCCATGCGATCTCGGCCGATCATCGTGCCCCGACGTGCCGGCCGAGCCTCCGTGGACCACGTCTCCGTGGAGCACCGGTTGGTGCATTGTTGGTGTCTGGCACGCACAAACATCGACATCGACGAGGAGGCGTGCGAGGCTGTGATGAATCGCTACCACCTCGAGACGAAGAGGGACGCCGTGAACTTCGCCCTGCGAACGTTGGCGGCCGAGCCCCTCGATCTCGATGGCGCGCGGGACATGCGGGGTTCGGGATGGGAGGGCGACCTCGAGGAGCTTCGCACGAGCCGTGTGCGGTGATCCATGATCCTCGTCGACACGTCGGCCTGGATCGAGTTTCTCCGGGACACCGGCAGTGAGATCTGCGAGCGCGTGGACGAGGTTCTCGCCTCGACGATCGCGACGTGTGATCCCGTCAGGATGGAGGTGCTCGCAGGTGCCCGTGACGATGCCCATCTCGACAGCCTGAGGCGGCTGCTCGCCAGGGCGACGGTCCTCGACACGGGGCCGGGCGACTGCGAGCGCGCCGCCTCCGTCTACAGGCAGTGCCGGCGCCAGGGCGAGACCGTCCGCAAGCTCATCGACTGTCTGATCGCGGCCGTGGCGGCGCGCGAGGACGTGGCGGTCCTGCACGCAGACGGCGACTTCGACACGATCGCCCGGCACACGTCGCTGCGCATCGACCGGCCGTAGGCCTACGCCCAGAGGGATGCTTCCCGCGCAGCACCTCATGTCACCGGGCGGGGAACGCAACCTGTCGGTGAAGCTTGCGGCGCGGACGGTTCAGTGGAGGTGGGCGCCGTGCAGGTCCAGGGCATAAAGAACTCACCAAACCGAAGATCTACGCGTTCTGCATACTGCGTATGCGATGCCACTAGGCTGGATGCGATGCAGGCAACCCTGGACAGTTCGACTCTGATCTCCTTGTCCAAGGCCGGCCTGCTACTGCTCCTGGACCGGGCCCCCTTCGAGGTTGTGATCCCCGCCTCGGTCCACCAGGAGTGCGTCACGGACGGACGTGCCGGAGGTCATCCGGACGCCACTGCGATCGAGACCGCCCTGCACGGGGCAGACATCCGCACCGACGAAGCTGAACGGAGGAAGGTCGCCGTCGACGTCGCGGTCATCCAGCTCGCCCGCGAGACCGGCACCCTGGTCGCCAACGATCTTGCCCTGGGACGCCGGGCCCGCAACAGCGGTGTCCGGTGGTTGCGCACCGTGGACCTCGTCCGAGTTCTCCACGAGATCGGCAGGCTCACGCAAGACGAGGCGCGGGCGGCAATCGTGTCCCTGCGCGACTCGTGCAGGATCACGCCCGACCTTGCACAACAACACCTCGAGGAACTCGAGGAGGTGCCGTGAACGAGACGGTGAGAGTGAACGCAGCGATGTCCAAAGAGCTCGTCGAACGTATCGACGAGTACGCGCGTCGCAACTACGAGGACAGGTCCACGGCGATCAGACAACTCGTCGACTTCGCCCTCCGAGAACGCGCACTCCAAGAAGCCCTCTCCGCCTATGAGACGGGACGCCTGACCATCCGCGAGCTCGCACGATCCCTCGGAATCGACATCTGGCAGGCACACGACATCCTCGCCGCCAACGGCGTCGCCACAGCCCAAGGCGACGCAACCGAAACCCGACCGGCGGTGCAGGACCTCATCGCCGCGCTTCGCCGGGATGCCTGAGCCTCGCCTTGCTTGCGACGCCTCGACCACCGGCTCCTGCCTACCCTCGCCAAGACGGTCGAGGTCACCGATGCCGACCGCAAACGCATGCGAGTCAACGAGCGACGCGTGGCGGAGGGACTGGAGCCCCTCGAAGCGGAGCCGGTCCCCGACGAGCTCGAGTTCTACGAGAAGGCCAGACGGCTTGGACTCCTTCGAAGAGCTGGCCAGCCTGCTCGCTGAGCTCGGCGTTCGCTGGGCAAAAGCGGGCGCCGTCGCCGCCAACCGGTATCGATCCAGTGCCCGCCTGACAGAGGACGCGGGCCTCCTCGTCGAGTGGGATGCCCGCCTGCTCGACGGGAGCGACCCCACGGAAACGGAAGCGCACTTCGGAGTGGGATTGCGGTCGCACCCGCCGCCCGGTACGTCCGCGGTGATCGAGTGCGACGATCACGACCTGTCGAGCCAGGCTTGAAGGGTTTCCGTCGTCCAGGTTCCGACACCGGCTCCGAGGAAGTCGTTGTCGTTGGTCCAGATGTCTGCCGACAGCGCCAACGCTGTGGCGACCACCGGCCAGTCTGCGGGGTCCCGCAGCGACCGCGCACGCGCTTCGCCTTCCAGGGCCGAGTAGATCGCCTCGTCGAGGATGACGACGTTCGCCTCGACCGCGTCGAGGCACAGATGCGAGAGCTCCTCGCCGACAGCCGGCGCCAGTTGCCGGCGGCGGATGAAGGCTGCGATTCGACGGGGTAGCGTGACTCTCGCCTCATCCCACATCTGCTCGGGCAGGAACAGCTCGAGGCGATCGTCGCCGAGACGTTCGCGGCCGGATCGACGCAACAGCTCGCCGACAAGGACGCTGGTGTCGACGCCGAGACGCATCAGCGCCGGCGCCGCGGGCGGGCGACCTCGCCGACGAGCTCGTCCTCGTCCACCCCGGCCGCACCGAGGAGGTCCTCGACGGCTGCACCGAGTCGGCCCAGGGCCTTGCGGCCGGCCTTACGATCCTTGGCGACGATCGGCACATAGAAGCCGATCGGCTCACCATGTCGCTCGATGACAAGCGTCTCGCCGGAGCCCATCATCGACGTGGCTTGATCACGGAACTGTCGGACACCGACTGACCGCATCGCTCACCTCCTACCGTGGTGGTCACAAGTGTAGCCACAATGTGTTGCGCCAGCGGCCAGGCTCGTCAGAGCAGACCATCACAGCGCTGCGCGCCCCCCGCGACCTCGGCAGGCTCCGCCGTCACACCCTCCTCACCGCCATGACCACACGATCGAGCTGGTCTCACGCCGACGCCTTCCAAGCCCACATCCTCGCTGCCCTCGTCGTAGGTGACCGGCGCGTTACGTGCTACATCGAGCAACCAGATTCGCGTGAGTGTCTTCGACTCCCTTGGGCGCTCGCCCGCGCTACGCACCCTTCAGCCACCAACAACCTCTACAGGCTCTACGCTTGCCTGCGACTTCAATCGACGTCTGTTGCTGTGACGGCCTCACCGGACTGGGAGACGCGATCGAGGCTGTCTGGCCTCTCACCGTCGTCCAGACCTGCGTCGTGCTTCTCATCCGGGGCGCGATCCGCTTCTGCGCCTGGAAGGACCGCAAAGGTGTCGTCAAGGCCCTCAAGGGGATCTACCAGGCCGAAACCGTCGACGCCGC
>QWHP01000053.1 GCA_021404985.1 Actinobacteria bacterium ATB1 | reverse complement strand
GCTTGGATCGAAGTGGCACGAATCCCCGTCGGCTCGAGGAGGGAGGCGGTGGATTTCTGCCTGATCGAGGAGCCCGCGGCCCTTGCGTGGTCCGCGAACCTCGCGGCGCTCGAGCTCCACGTTCCGATGGCAACCGTCGACGACTGGCTCCACCCCACGGGTGTCGTCTTCGATCTCGACCCCGGAGCGCCTGCCGGGGTCGTCGACTGTGCCCGCGTGGCACTACGGATCCGTGATGCCCTCGAGCGGCTCGGCCTGGAGTCCGTCGTCAAGACGTCGGGGTCCAAGGGGATCCATGTCGGGCTCCCCCTCAACACCGGACGCGCGACGCACGACGACGCCAGGGACTTCGCGATGGCACTGGCGTCGTGGCTCGAATCCGGGGACCCGGAGGGGGTCACGACGAACATGCGCAAGGATCTCCGCCACGGCCGCGTGTTCATCGACTGGTCGCAGAACTCCGTCCACAAGACGACCGTGAGCGCCTATTCGATGCGCGGGCGCAGCGAGCCGACCGTGTCGACCCCGCTTTCCTGGCACGAGGTCTCGGATGCCGCGGACGGATCCGAGGGCCTGCCCTTGGTGTTCGAGTTCGGGCAGGTGCTGGAGCGTCTCGACCGGCCGGGTCCCCCGCCGGTCGACCTGTACGCGGGCTGGCTCGGGATCGAGCAGGAGCTGCCTGACCTCAGCCGATGAGCTTTGCCTTCTGGGCGGCGAACTCGTCGTCGGTGAGCTTGCCTGCGTCGTGCAGATCGGAGAGCTTGGCGAGCTGGTCGGCGACGGACGTTCCCGCTGCTTCGCGCACGTACTGGTCGAAGTCGGCCTTGGCTTCTGCCTGCGCGGCCATGTTTCTCTCTGCCATGCCTTTGCCGCGTGCGATCAGATAGATGAGGATCCCGATGAAGGGGAGGATGATGATGAGGATCACCCATCCGGCTTTTGCCCAGCCGGAGGTCCCGTGGTCGCGGAAGAGGTCGGCGAAGATCGTGACGAGCAACCAGAAGAAGATGATGAACCCGAAGATCCAGAGGATGGTCAGGAAGGCCTGTGCAAGCGGATACTCGACTTCGGCGAGGAACAAGAGCGTCTCCTTGGTTGGCGCCGGCCATTTCTAGCCCGATCGGGACTCCGCGTCGAGTCGGGCGCTCGTCGCGGCCGCCGGTTCGACGTCGGGCCGCAGGCCGCGGAACGAGGCTGCGCGCAGCACGCCTGCGTTCGTGAGCTCGGCGAAGCGCACCGAGGCGACGTACACGGGATCGACCCAGTGGGCTCCGGACTCGGGAGAACCTGCCAGTGGCGAAGTGCCTCGCTCGACGTCGGCGAGGAGCCTCTGGAGGAGAGCCAGGTCTGCGTCACGAAAGCCGGTGCCCACGCGGCCCCGATTGCGCAGCGTGCCGTCCTCGTCGTAGGTGGCGACGATGAGGGCACCGAGCGTTCCGGCGCGCGTACCGCTGCCCTCCAACCAGCCGGCCACGACTAGATCGCCGGTCCAGAAGGGCTTGACCTTCACCCAGTTCCGGGAGCGGCCGCCGGGTTCGTAGGCGGAGTCGAGGCGCTTCGCAACGATGCCCTCGAGACCTTGCTCGCGGGTCGCCTCCATCAGGGGGCCACTTTCGGCGTAGGAGCCCGGCGTCTGCCAGGCGGGACCGTCGAGGCCCAGACGTTCGAGGAGGCGGCGGCGCTCGGCGTAGGGGATGCCGAGGAGCGAATGCCCGTCGAGCCAGAGGAGGTCGAAGAGGACGAGCGCGACAGGGGTCTCGCGGACGACTCTGGTCCCGACCTTCCTGCCGTCGAGGTTCATCCGGCGCTGTAGTCGCTCGAAGCTCGGCCTGCCGTCGTCGAACGAGACGATCTCACCGTCGAGCACGGCCGGGAGTGACCCCAGAGCCGGGCCGAGACCGCGCAGTTCGGGATACGTCGCTGTCACGTCCCGCCCGTTGCGGGACAGCAGCCGGGCCCGCCCACCGTCGACGTTCACGATCGCCCGGATCCCGTCCCACTTGATCTCGAAGCCCCATCCCTCGTCGGGGGGCGGGGTCGCAGCCGAGGAGGCGAGCATCGGAGCCACGAAGGCGGGCATGGGTTCCCGCCCTGGGTCGTCCGGGGGGTCCATGCGGTGGACCATCCAATTCCTGCCCGACGTCCGGAAGAGTACGTACCTGCCCGAGAGTCGGCCTCCGTTCAACACGACGATCACCTCGTCGGGTCGCCACTTCTCCGTGTCGAAGGTCCCCCTGTCCCAGATCTTCATCTGCCCCGAGCCGTACTCACCGGGCGGTATCTCGCCCTCGAAGTCGAGATACTCGATCGGGTGGTCCTCGGTGCGGACGGCGAGGCGGTCCTCCTTCGGGTGCAGGGGAAGCCCCTTTGGAACGGCCCAGCTCGCCAGCGCCCCGTCGCGTTCGAGGCGGAGGTCCCAGTGGAGTGAGCGGGCGTGGTGCTCCTGGACCACGAAGCGGCCGCCGTTCGGCCCGGGATCCCGGCCTCCGTCGCCGGCGGGCTCCGGTGTGCGCTCGAAGTCGCGCCTCTTCCTGTACTCGGCGAGGGGTCCCTCGGTCCCTGGGCTCACGGATCCACGGTAGACGGATCACATTCATGTAATTTGTAGCGATGTTCACCAGCACCTACGAGCCGTGCCAGGCCTTCGTCGCGAGCGCAGACGACGAGGATCTGTGCGAGTGCGGCTGGCTCGAACAGGAGCACGAGGCGTTCGGTCGCCCCGTCGCAGTGGAGCACGCCGCGACTCCGACCGCGGCCTGACGAGCGCAGCCGTCATCCCTCCGCTGCCTGCCGGCCCTCTCCTTCGGAACCTCCCCGCTTGCTCTTCGCGGCCTCGATGCTCGCTTCCAGGGCGGCCATCAGGTCGACCACCTTCTCGGACGACTCCGGCGCCGCCTCGAACACGATCTCCTGTCCGGAGGCCTTCCGATCGATGAGGTCCTGGACCTGGTCACGGTAGACGTCCTCGAACTTCGCCGGATTCCACTTCTCGGACAGACCCTGCACGAGCTGGGCGGCCATCGACACCTCGCGGTCGGTGACGGCGACGTCCTCGAGGTCGGCGTCACCGAGCATCTCCTCGGGCTTGACGACCTCGTCGTCGAAGCGGAGCGTCTCCATGCAGAGGACACCCTCGAGTGGACGGATCGCGACGAGATACTCCTTGGATCGCATGATCACGCGGCCGATCGCGGCCTTGCCCTCCTGCTCCATCGTCTCGACGAGAAGGCGGTAGGCCTTCGCTGCCGTCTTGTCGGGGAGGAGGTAGTAGGGCTGGTTGAAGAAGAGGGGGTCGATCTCGCCGAGCTCCACGAACTCCTCTATGTCGATCATCCGTGTCGCCTTGGGGTTGAGGCCCACGAGCTCGTCCGGTTCTATCGTCACGTACCGGCCGGGTGCGAGCTCGTACCCCTTCACGATCTGCTCGGCAGGTATCTCGTCGCCCGTCGCCTCAGCAACCTTGCGGTACCTGATCCTCGAACCTGACTCGCGGTCGAGCTGGTTGAAGCGGATGTCGTGTGAGCGGACCGCAGGGAACACCTTCACGGGTACGTTGACGAGACCGAAGCTGACGGATCCGGACCAGACGGCACGGCCCTTGGGTGTCAACACGTCACCTCGTTCCGTGGTTCAGGCAGGCGGTACCGACGTCGCTGGCGCCGTCTCGAACTCGCGACTGAGGATCCCGAGGATCCTGTCGTTCTGCCTGTAGATGGTCTCGTTCTGGCGCAGGATCCGGTCGTTCTGAGTGCGGATCACCTGTAGCTGCGCGAGGACGGGACGGTTCGAGTACGAGTCGAGCAGGCGCGCCGTGAGGCGCCTCAGCAGACGGAGACCCCAGCTCAGCCTTTGCCCGGACGGAATCTGTCCGAGCCTATAGCCGAACGCGAAGGACACGGAGAGAAGGGACAGGACGACGAGTCGTTTCGACCACTTGACCAACATGCGGGCACGATACCAGTTCGGCACCTCGTGCGGACCCTGGCGCGTTCAGTCTGCGTGAGAGGCCGTCCAGGCCAGCAAGGTGCCGGCATCCCAGGTGTTCACGATGTGCTCCGTATCGATTCCGGCCTCTGCGGCGAGGTCGCAGCCGAGCACCTGCCAGTCGAGCTGGAACCAGGCGTGGGCGTCGGCGTTGATCGAGACGAGGGCGCCTGAGTCCCGGGCGATCTCGAGGAGCTCGACCGAGGGGTCGCGGCGTTCGGGCCGGGCGTTGATCTCGATCGCCTTGCCGAGGTGGGCGGCGGCGGCGAACACCATCTCATGGTCGAACTCATAGGGCGGTCGCGTGTAGGAACCGCGTGTCATCTGACCCGTCGGATGGCCGAGGATGTCGACATGCGGGTTCATGAGAGCCGTCACGAGCCTCCGCGTCATCGTGTCCCTGTCCTGGCGGAACCGCGAGTGGACGCTGGCGACGACCACGTCGAGCCCGGCGAGGACTTCGTCGGGGTGGTCCAGACTCCCGTCCTCGAGGATGTCGACCTCGCAGCCGCTCAACACCGTGAAGGGAGCGAGTTCTTCGTTCGCCGCGTGGACCTCGTGCAACTGCGCCCGGAGGCGCTCTGTGTCGAGCCCGTTCGCCACCTCGAGTACGGGCGAGTGGTCGGTGATGGCGAGCCAGGCGTGGCCGATCCGGCGTGCGGCTTGCGCCATGGTCAACACGCTCGCAGAGCCGTCCGACGCCTCTGTATGGCAGTGGCAGTCGCCTCGGAGCGCAGCGAGGATCCGCGCCGATTCGGAGGTGGCGGGGGTCAGGGCGGGCTCAGAGAGGAGGCGGTTCAGGTAGTCCGGCACTCGACCTGCGATCGCTTCGTCGATCACCTTCGCCGTCTTGTCGCCGATCCCGGAGATCTCTTGCAGCGTCCCCGTCGAGCTGCGCCGGCAGATCTCGTCGTGGCCGAGCTCCCGGGTGACCTGCGCGGCGTTGCGAAACGCTCGCACGCGATATCCCGGCGACAGGTCGCGTTCGAGGAGGTCCGCGATCATGTCGAGGGCGGAGTCGGGGTCCATCGATGCCAGAGTAGTTACGCCCGCGGTCCATAATCGCGGCCGTGACCACGATCGGCGACATACACCAGGACACCCGCCTCGAGCCCGATCCGCTGACTCCAGGTCGGTTCAGGGCCGACATCCCCGAGGCGTGGAAGGTCTTCTACGCGTTCGGCGGGGTAACGATGGCGACTGCGCTGCGCGCTGCCGAGGAGGTCGTCTCCCGCCCGGACCTCGGGCTCGTCGCGACCAGTGCGACGTTCGCAGCTCCGGTCCCTTGCGGACCCGTGGTTTGTGACGTCGGTGTGATGAGGGCGGGGAAGCGCGCCGCGCAGGCGACCACGATCCTCAGTGAAGCAGGCGATTCCTCGGCGGCGCTCGCCCTCACGGCAACCTACGGCACGCGGGCGGCGGACTGGGAGCCGATCACGTTCACGGGTCTGACCTACCCCGACGACTGCCCACCGCCGGAGTCGTGTCCGGATCGGATCGAGCCTCCGGACGAAGCGACCTTCCCGCGCGTTCCGTTCCACGACCAGCTCGAGATGCGTCCGGCTGTCGGCCATCCGACCTGGGAGGACGGGTGGGAACCTGCGGAGGCGCGGGCGGCATCCTGGATGCGTTTCGTCGCACCTCCGGTAGACGAGGAGGGACGCTGGGCGGGGTGGTCGCTGGCCGTGCCCGCCGACAGCCTCGGCTGGGCCGTCGTGCAGCGTGTGGGCCCGGGAGCGGGACCGTTTCTCGTGCTCTCCCTCCAGATCGACCTCCACGTCTTCTCGGTGCCCGAAACCGACTGGATTCTTCAGGACGTGAGGGCGCAGAACGCCTCGGACGGTTATGCGACGGGGACGGTCGACCTCTGGGACGAGCGACGTCGCTTGATCGCACGTGCCACGCAGACCGCGATGCTGCGGCCCTTCCGCGGGACCTGATGGCCTGCCGGCTCAGGTCGCTGCAGGGTTGATCCAGTCCACTTCCGGGAAACGTGCGAAGTCGGAATCGGCGGAGACGATGCTGAGGCCGTGTTCGATGCAGAGTGCGGCGAGGCTCGCGTCGGACACCAGCGCCCCCCTCAGGTCGAAGTCGCGAAGGAGCCGGCCGAGGATCTCCCGGTGGCCGTCACCCGGCTCGGGCACCCAGACGGTCGGTGCGTCGAGCCACGCCTCGACGAGCTCGAACGCCGGACCCGGCTCCAGGGGTTCCCGCGTTGCCCTGGGATTGGTCGCGATCCGCAGGAAGGCGTTCAGCGTCTGCCAAGGGATGCCCACTCGCCGCGTGCCGTTCAGAGCCTGCTCGAGCCAGTCCTTGTTCGCGGCGTGGAACGTGCTCGACCGGTCCACGGAATAGAGCAGGACGTTGGCGTCGATCAACACCGGGCGGGCCCTCCGTTCGTCCTACCTGTGCTCGGGACCCTCGAGTACATCGAGGGCGTCCGCGACGTTGGAGACGTCGATGCGCAGACCGAGCGGGTGAGTGCGTTGGAGGAACACCCGGCGCTCGGAGGGAGCGAGGAGTCCACGGCGCACGAGGTGGTTGACGGCCTCCGACAGGCCCAACCCCTCCTTGCGCCGGAGCTGTTCGATCGCCTTCGTGACGTCCTCGTCGAATTCAACGGTCGTCCGCATGAGCCCAGGATAGCACTCGAATGTGTGATCTCATGCATCAGCATGCATGCCGGTGTGCAGACGAGTGCAGACGCTGCCAGTGCTCACAGGAGCTCACCGAAGGACGCCTCGACCCTGGTGACGGCCTCGGGTGTGCCGAGGTCGGCCCAGGGACCGGAGTAGCGCTCGACGCCGATCGGGCGGCCGTCCCGAAGGAGGCGCACGATGCCAGAGGCGAGTTCCCTCTCACCTCGCTCCGACGGTTCGACCTCCGCCATGACGGCACGTGCCGTTGCCGAGAGAACGCTGACCCCCCCGTCAGCCCAGCCGCGGTTCCTCCCGGGCGGCTTCTCGACGAAGTCGGTCATGCGGAGGTCGCCGTCGATCACGGTCGCGAGCAGGACGAGGCCTTTCCTCACCTGCCAGGCGTCGCAGAGCATCCGGTACCACGTCGGCGCGACGAAGATGTCGCACCAGGTGAGAAGGACCGGGGTGTCCCTGTCGAGCTCCTGCCCGGCGCACGTGAGAGCGGCGGCAGTGCCGTCGAGGCTCTCCTGGCGGGCGTACGAGATCTCCATACCCTTGCGCGTGCCGCCCACGTGGTCCCGGACCATGTCCCCGAGGTGGCCGATTACGAGCACGGTCCGCGCGAGGCCCGAGGCGGCGAGGCCGTCGAGGACACGGTCCAGCATCGGCCTACCACCGAGGGGTACGAGTGGCTTGGGGATGTCGTCCCGGCGCATACGGGTGCCGCGGCCGGCGGCGAGGACGACGGCGGTGTCCGGTTGCATGGCGACGCAGTGTAATGTGCCGCCCATGCCGCCATCAGAGGCATCGCGCCCCGTGGTTCCCGACCATTGGTACCAGCCGGTGGCGGAGTTTCTGGGGCGGGCCTATCTGCGCAATGCCTTCACCAAGGGTACGGTCCGGGAGATCGACTTCCTCGTCCCTGGTCTCGGGTTGGACGGCACTGGCGGGCACCGCGCCAAGGTGCTCGACGCCGGCTGCGGGCCCGGCAGGCACAGCCTCGAGCTCGCTCGCCGAGGATTCGACGTCACCGGGGTCGACATCTCCCCGAAGTTCGTCGAGATAGCCCGCGAGGACGCGGCGGCCGAGGGACTCGATGCCACATTTCGTCTCGGGGACCTCCGCGATCTGGACGAGGCGGGCACGTACGACGCCGTCATATGCCTGTGCGAGGGCGGTTTCGGTCTCGCCGGGGCCGGAGTCGACGCCGATCTCGACATCCTCGCGAGGCTGGCGCGCGCGCTCGTCCCAGGCGGCGCATTCGCCATCTCGGCGTTCTCGTCCGCCTACGCGGTCGCGTCGCTCGAGAAGGGAAGCCATCGGTTCGATCCCGCGACCGGGCTCTTCCACGAGACGGCCGAACTGCGGAACGAGGACGGGCAGACGGCACGCGTCCCGATGGCCACGCGCTGCTACACGCCGCAAGAGCTGACCCTCATGGCACGCATGGTGGGTCTGGAGGTGAGCGCCGTGCACGGCGTCGACCCCGGTGCCTACGCTGCAACACCGCCTACCCTCGACCGAGCCGAGCTGCTCATGCTCGCTCGAGCAGGGACCTGAGACCGCCTGTCGGCCTGCCGCGGACAGCGTTGAGTGTGAATCCGGCGAGCTTGCGCTGTGTGAGCAGGACCAGGGGAACGTAGAGCACCCAGCCGAGGGCGGAGCCGACGAGTCCGAAGGTGATCTCGCCGTCGAGCCCGAACGGGGTCCAGGACGACATGTCGAGAGCGGTCGCGATGCCCCATGCGGCGATGAAGGCCCCGGCCGATGTGAGAAGCTGTGCCCAGACGGCGCGCAGCGCAGAGATACGCCCGAGGAGTCGCTGTGCGAAGAAGGACCGTGCTGCGTAGAGGTAGATGCTCACCAGGACTATCGCGACCCAGATGCCCGGTTCATCGAAGACGATGACGAGTGCGAGGAAGATCGGCAGGAACGCGAGGAGGAGGAGATAGACCACGAGCATCGGCTTCGTGTCCCCCTTGGCGCGGTAGTAGTTCTCCCAGTCGATCGCCAGGGAGCCGAACACGAAGAATGCTGCAGTCACCTGTAGATAGGGCCCGAAGCCTTCCCACTCCGGTCCCCACACCATGACCAGCGCCGATCCGAAGACGGCGAGCATGCACGCGATCGGGGAGAGCATCGTCATCACGAGCCGGTTCACGACGACGTAGGTGCGGCGCAGGACGTCGATCTGGAGCCCGACGCGCACGACGGCCGGGTAGAGCGTGCCCACCATCTGCATGTTGATCATCCAGCTCGCGCTGATGAGCGTCCAGACGCGCTGGTAGTAGCCGACGATCTCGGGGTCGAAGATCCAGGCCAGCGCGTTCACGACGATGAGGTTGAAGAAGCCGAGGGACAGGCTCGCTGCCCACAGGGGCCAGCCGAACGACAGGTACTGCCGGAACGCCGCCCTGTCCCACATGAATCCGGGTCGTATTCTCGCCACGGGCCACAGGAGGAGGAGCAGCATCCCGTACGTGGCGTAGATGCTCACGACGATCGCCCAGACGCCCCATCCGGCGATCGCGGCGGTGAGGGTAGCGCTGATCGACATGAGCGAAGCGACCGAGAGGATGATCCCCTTCGCCGCGAAGCGCATGTCGCGCATCAGGATCCACTGCGGGAGTGAGATCACCCCGCCCAAGGCGGAGGGAGCGAGGACGAGGATCAGGACGGTCAGGGTCGTGCTGCCGTGCAGTGCTCCGAGGAGCGGAGCCGCCGCTGCGATGACGACGATTCCGGCGAGCGCAAGCATGCACTCGAGCGTGAAGGCGACCTTGAACGCATCGGTCCGGCTCCGGTCCTTGTCCTGTACGACCTTCATGCCGAGAGAGAGGTCGCGCAGCTGGATCCCAATGAACGCGACGACGTATGCGAGGGCCCAGAGGGCGTAGTCCTCCGGGGAGAGGAAGAACGGGAGTACGAACGCCTGGAGGACGAACGAACTCTGGACGACGATACTCGATACGAGAGACCAGCCGGCGCCCCGAGAGGTCCGCTTCGTCAGGTCGTCCTTGTCGGCGATCCGGAGGTCGTCGGCCGGCCCGGCGTCCCCTGCCACCTCGACGCCTTCGGGCTCCTCCGCTGAGCCGTCAGATGTCGACACGGATGGCTTGGATGATGTTCGAGCTGTCATCTGTTGGCTCAGAGGCGGGTCAACGGTGCCGCGGTACGGGCAGATATCGCTCAGTTCTGTGCCCTGGTCGCCCGATCCTGCTCGGCCACTCGGGGCCGAGGGCGACTCGACGAGCGCCGGGTGCTACTCTCCGGGTTTGGCCCGAAACGGGCCAGATCGCTCGCGTGCCCGCTGTGACCTGCTTCCTGGCTCTCGAGTCGAAGTCCACATTGTCAACCCAAGCGGGACTGCGAGCATTCCCAGCGTCGAATCGAGAGCCGACCGAGAACAACACATGACGAACGAAACGACCGACCAGGCGACGATAGAGCCAATAGAACGCGAAACCCGCCAGATAATCGAATACGACATCCCGCTCGACGAGCTCGAGGCGGCCATCGAGCAGTCGCTCGTCGCCGTGGAGGACGGGACCCTTGTCGAGGGCCAGGTGGTCCGGATCGACAAGGACGAGGTCCTTCTCGACATCGGTTACAAGTCCGAGGGCTACATCCCCGCGAACGAGCTCTCCATCCGCAACGACGTCGATCCCGGCGAGGAGGTCGAGATCGGCGAGTGGATCGAGGCACTCGTCCAGGAGAAGGAGGACAAGGACGGACGCCTCCGGCTCTCGAAGAAGCGCGCCCAGTACGAACGCGCATGGGGCAAGATCGAGGAGATCAAGGACGGAGAGGGCATCGTCTCGGGGCCCGTGATCGAGGTTGTCAAAGGTGGGCTCATCCTCGACGTCGGCCTTCGCGGTTTCCTGCCGGCCTCGCTCGTCGACCTGCGTCGCGTCCGCGACCTCCAGCCCTTCGTCGGGCAGGAACTCCAGTGCAAGATCATCGAGCTCGACAAGAACCGCAACAACGTGGTCCTCTCACGGCGTGCCTTCCTCGAGGAGACACAGGCCGAGCAGCGCCACGAGTTCCTCAACGACCTCGAGATCGGCGAGGATCGTGACGGGGTCGTGTCGAGCGTCGTGAACTTCGGTGCGTTCGTAGACCTC
>QWHP01000052.1 GCA_021404985.1 Actinobacteria bacterium ATB1 | reverse complement strand
CGAACACGTCGACATCGTCGGTGGTCAAGCCGGCCTTGTTGAGAGTCCTGTTGCAGGTGTCGACCATCGCCGTCGTCGCGACACGGAAGACCTCCTTGCCGGCCATGTCCAGTTTGTGCAGGTTCGCCTCGACAGTCTCGAGCGACGCCGGTTGACGAGCCCCACCCGCCGGGATCTGGATCAGATGGGCGATGCTCCCGTCGTTGCCGAGGTCGCAGGCGAGCAGGTCTCCTCTGCCCTCGGTTCTCTCGATCACAGCCGCCCCCGAGCCGTCGCCGAAGATCACGGCAGTCTGGCGGTCCTCCCAGTTGAGGATGTACGAGAACATCTCGGCACCTACGACGAGCGCCGAGTCGATGGCGCCGATCTCCATCGCCCCAGCGGACATGGCCATGCTGTACACCCACCCTGAACATGCCGCGTTCAGGTCGAGCGCGCCACCCCCGAGGCCGAGTTCTCCCTGGACCCACGCCGCCGTGGACGGACAAAGGGTTTCGGGCGTCATGGTCGCCACTGCCGTCAGGTCGACGTCGTCTCGGTCGGCATGCTTCAGAGCCTGACGAGATGCGTCAGCCGCAAGCGTGGCGGTGCTCTCGCCCTCGGCTGCGTAGTAACGCTGGTGGATGCCCGTGCGTGTGCGGATCCACTCGTCGTTGGTGTCCACGGTGCGAGCAAGGTCGTCGTTCGTCACGACCCTCGAGCCTGCCGACTTCCCGAGTCCTGTGATCCGAATGCCCATCTCTCTCCCTGCCTTCCCCGGCCGGGACCGGTCAGAAGGGTCGTATCGTCACGAGTGGCTGGCCCTCGGCAACGTCGATGTCGCTTCCGGCCAGGACGTGCATCACCCAGCCACCACGATCGACCTGGACGGGGACGGGGCCACTCGCTGTGAGTATCTGACCAATGATTTGGCCCTCCTGCACGTATTCCCCTTCTGCCGTGTAGGCATGAATGTCCTCGGCCCGGAAACGCCCGGCCGCCGGTGACACCACGGGGAGGTCGATGAGGTCCGGGACACTACCGAACGCCGTGTCCGGGAGCGCCGGTGCGACGCCGGCCAGCGTGCTCGCGGCCTCGCTCACGTCATCGGGCGATTCGATGCCGAGCACTGCACTCCCCTTCGCCGCCCGCTGGGCGAGCTTCTTCAGCACACCACCCGGCCCGACCTCGACGAATCCGCGCACCCCGAGGTCGATGAGGAGTTCCATCGTCTGCTGCCACAGCACCGGCGAGCAGAGCTGGGCGAGCAGGAGCGGGGTCAGCTCATCTGCGTCGCTGTGGCGGCACGCGTCGACGTTCGTGACGATCGGCACAGCGGTGTCGACGAACGTGGTCGTAGATATCGCTGCCGCAAGGCTCGGTAGTGCCGGGGCCATCAGAGGGCTGTGAAAGGCACCGCCGACACGGAGGGGGATGGCCCGTTTCGCACCCATGGACTTGGCCGTGTCCGCCGCTCGGGCGATCGCCGGTTCCTCGCCACTGATAACCACCTGGTCGGATGCGTTCACGTTTGCGACGACCACTGTCCCCGCGGCCTCGCGGCAGGCTGCCTCGGCCAGGTCGACGTCGGCGCCGATGAGGGCGGTCATCGTTCCGGGGGATCTTTCAGCCGCCTCGGCCATGCCTCGCCCACGCGCGATCACGAGCCGGACGGCGTCGTCGGCGGCGACTGCGCCGGCCGCCACAAGGGCCGTGTACTCGCCAAGTGAATGTCCGGCGACGACTGCCGGGGTGAGCCCTTCCGAGACGAGCGACTTCCAGGCCGCAATCGAACAGACGCAAGTGGCGAGCTGGGCGTTGTCGGTCGAGCGGAGCTCGTCGTCCTCTGCATCGCAGACGAGGCGCCGCACGTCCATGCCCGAGGCATCCGATGCGAGCTCGAAGAGGTCCGGCCACTCCTCCACCCAGGGTCGACCCATCCCGGACTTCTGGCTCCCCTGGCCAGGGAACAGGAATGCGATCAACTCAGCCCCCTAAGAAGAATGAGATCGAAGAAGATGTCATGAGTTCTTCACGTTCGGATGTGACGCCGGAGGGTGATGCAGGGTTACGTTCGCAACCGCAGGCGCATCCTCCCGCACCTATTCCGATTCGACGCCCCGGCACCCTGAGCCTCTCCGGAAACCGAACTCGGCGACGACGGTTGCGGCCTTGGTGGACGCCGAGTGGGGAAGACACTCGTCCGGCCCATATGCTCCGAGCATGGGGACATCCGATCCCGCAAGGAACCTCCCTGCGTGCCGCATCCTCGCACCCGACCTCACAGCCGCGGAGCTCGCTGCGATACTCCTCGACCTCACGGGCGAGGACGCCCTCGTGCGGGACGCGCTCGAGATCGCCACGCAGGCGCACCGCACGCACACCCGTGACGAGGGCGCCCCCTACATCGTCCACCCATTGCGCGTCTCGCTCGCCCTCCAACGTACAGGGAGCCCGCCACACGTGATCGCAGCCGCGCTCTGCCATGACGTCTTCGAGGACGCTCCCGCCTTCAGCCGCGCAGTCGTCGCGCTCGGCCGGCGCGTCGCCGACCTCGTCGAGGCCCTGACAGACGACTGGTACGAGGACTACTACGCCAAGATCATCGCGTCCGGCGAGGATGCGTGTCGCATCAAGATCTCCGACCGCGCCGACAACTTGCGGTTCCTCCACTTCACGGGGGTCGGGAAGCAGGCCCGATACGTGCGCGAGACCGCTCGGCAGTTCCCGATGGTGATCGAGCGGGCAAACTCGCCGGAACTGGCAGGTGCACTCCAAGCCCTGCTCGAATGGCACGTGAACAGAGCGAACGATGTCCGCGCCACGCAGGCAGCCCAGATGACGCGGCAGGACTCCCGTCCCCTCTGATTCGAGAGGAGGCCCTGGAACCGATGTCCGAACCCGCCGCGTCCAGACGGGGACTGGACCGACAACACTGGTTCCTGTTGGCCGTGCTCGGGGTGGCGAGCTTCTTCGACGGGTACGACGCAGGGCTCCTCGCGATAATCCTGCCTCAGATCAAACGCGAGTTCCTCCTGAGCAACGCCCAGGCGACGACGATGCTCGCCGTCATCTTCTTCGGTGCGATACCGGCTCTCTTCCTCAGCCGGCGAGCCGACGTCGTCGGGCGCCGCAAGATCCTCTTCCTCTCGATCGTGGGCTACACGATCTTCACGGGGGCAACCGCTCTCTCGCCGAACGTCTGGGTTTTCGCCACGTTCCAGATCATCGCCCGGTTCTTCATCCTCGTCGAGGCAGCGGTTGCGCACGTCATGGTGGCCGAGGAGTTGCCCGCCCGCAGCCGTGGTTTCGGCTTCGGATTCCTGGCGATGCTCGTCGGCCTGGGCACGGGCACTGCAGCGGGGATGAACATCCTCTTCGACGCATTCTCGCTCGACTGGCGCTGGCTGTATGTCGTCGGTCTGCCTCTGCTCGTGGTCGTGACGATCCTGCGGCGTGCTCTTCCGGAGAGCAAGCGCTTCGAATCGGCCAAGTCGGACGGCCGCCTCGCGAAATGGTCCCTGATCCTTCGTCCGCCGCACCGCCACTGGCTGATCCTCGTCGCGGCGGTGGCCTTCTCCGCAGCCCTGATCCAGCAGCCCGTCGAGTTCGCAGTCACCTTCCTCGAAGAGGACCGAGGTCTCGGAACGTCGTTGACTTCACTCCTCCTCCTCGTCGCCGGGCTGCCGACGCTGATACTGATGCCCATCGGCGGCGCCCTGAGCGACCGGATAGGGCGCCGGGCGGTGGGCGCCACGACCGCGGGACTCGCCGTCGTATGCGGCACGCTGTTCTACACGGTCGATGCGGGCGTCGCGGTCCTCACCATCACCCTCGGATTCACGATGGCCGGGTTCGCGGTCGCGCAACCGACCATCAGCGCCTACAACGCCGAGCTCTTCCCGACGTCGCTGCGGAGCCAGGCGGGAGCCTGGACGACCATGGCGAGATCCGTTGGACAGGTAGCCAGCTTCGTTCTCGCAATTCCCCTGCTCGCGCTGACCGACTCCCTCTCGACCACCACGCTCGTCCTCCTCATCGGGCCCGTCGTGATGATCGTCCTCATCGTCGCGTTCTTTCCCGACACGCACGGACGCGAGCTCGAGGACACCTCCGGTGAGGACATGTCGATCACCACAGTCGCAACCGTCCACCAAGCCCCCGCGCACGGGACGTCGCACGATGGCCACCACCCCGGACGCGACGGGTCAGCGGTCTCCGGCGCAGAAACGCTCGGGGGCACGGGCAACCACTCGGAATAGGATCCCGGTATGCATCCGATCGAACGTCTTCGATCTCTTGCGCGTGCCGACTGGCTCGACCCCCAGACCATCGCGATGGAGGCGGCTGACGCGATGGGGGACGCGGCACGCTGGCTGGGAGATGCGACCGCTGTGTCGATTGCGCGACGCCTACTCGCCTGGCACTCCTTCTGCGGGCCGCTCTGGTACGCCGCCACGAGGATCCTCCAAGCCGTCGACCCGGCGGATGAGGCCTCAGTGGTGGTCGAGGAGCTGCTCGCGGACCCGACGGCTCTGATGCTCGACGCCGCGCTCCCTGACGGGGCGCGGCCCTTCGTCGTGGGAGACGGGCCCGGCCTCGCCGACATCGCCCGCTCGACCCGCTTCGCTTCGTCGGATCCGGACCTGTTCGAGGTGCCGTTCGGGGACCGCGGGGGTCGTTTTGCCGCGTTCGGCTCGCACCTGCCCATGTCGCGACACCAGACGCGGGCGTTCGTCGAAGGTGCCAGCCACGTCCTGGTGGGAGCGCTCGTACTCGGACCCGACGGAGTCTTCTCACGATCGCCTGCGACGGACGCCGTCGAGGCAGCACGGGCGGCAGGCAAGCCGGTGTGGGGAATTGCCGGGCTGGGGACCGCAATCGACGCCGGTCTGTGGGCACGCCTCTGCGACCTCGCCGACTCCGGCCGGACGCGCCCCGAGACAACCGTGAGATCCGACGTCTGGTGGGACGACCCCGACCCCCGTACGGGTCCCCCGGTCGAGCGAGTGGACCTGTCCGACCTGTCCTTCGTGTGCGGACCGGACGGCTTGGTCCCACCGGCAGACCTGGAGCGCGAGGTGCCGGCTGTCCCTCCGGATCTGCTCGAATGCGTCGGTTCGGACCCCTACTGAACAAGTCCGGCGACGACCGGCAGAACGCATGCCGAGGTGCGTGACTTGACCCGTTCGGGGGTCTTGACCCAGCATTGCACCCTTCTCGACCACTTCCCCGAGCACTGCCAGGCTCCATGCACACAGATGCCCCACCGAACACCCGCGACGGGTCGGCGTCCGACGACGTGATCGTCGACCTCAAGGCGTCGATGGTCCTGCTCTTTTTCGTCGCTCTCGTCTGGCTCCTGGGCGCCGTCGGGCTTCTCGTCGCACACGTCTGACCCGACGCAAGAGCCGCGGGTGCGTGCATAGGACGCGTCATCGTGCGAGACTCGGTCCTCATGCAGGAACGAGCGATCCCGACCTCGGAGCTGACCCAGCCCCTGCTCGTCCGACTGCTCTACGAGACGGAGCCGGTACTGCCGCCGGAACGGCTGGCGGACGAGGTCGACGACGATGTCAAGATCGAGATACTCGCAGGGGACGACGACCCCGAGCTCCGGTTCCACACACGCGTTGACGGGACCTCGTTCTCCGCAACGCTGCTTCCCTCCGGGAGGGTCCACCGGTCAGAGCTCCAGTCCGACCTCGACCAGACCTTCGCCTGGGTCGATGCCGACGAGGCATGCCGGCTGGCCGGCGAGGGGGTGTTGCTCGCCGAGATCGGACCGGAATCGCTCCCGCCGCTGGTCCGCGTCGAGGCGTTCAGCGGGATCCTACGGGCAGTGATCGGGACAACGAACCCAGTCGCGACCCAGTGGCTGCGTTCGTCGCACCTGGTCTCACCCGCCGACGTGTGCGTAGACCTCTTCGCCGGACCCGTGAACGTGCGGATGTACGGGGACGCCGAGGCAGACGACGCCTGGCTCATGGACACCATGGGGCTCGGAGCGTTGGGGCTTCTCGACCTCCAATGCCACTTCAGGGGACTCGACCCCGGACTCGTCGCAGGATGGCTGCAAGGAGTCGCGCGTTCGATGATCCGCGACGCCTCTGTACCCGAAGAGGGGTTCGGCCTCGAAGGAGTCGACGGGAGGCCGTGGCACTGCCGCTACGAGCCTTCGCTCGCGCCGCCCACACGCACGGTCGTGGACGTCGATCCCGGCGGCGCCTACTCCGGAGGCGTCAGGGAACCCTGACGCTGCCACCTCACGCCGGCGAACCGCGACCTGCAGCGAACACAGCGAGAGACTCGACGAGCTGGGGGAGCCCGGGTTCCCGGGGTACGACATCGGGCTCGATACCGGCTTCCGATGCCGCCGCAGCAGTCCGCGCCCCGATACAGGCGACGACGGGCGGGATCGGCAGGCGGAGATCCACCCAAGCCCTCACGGTTCGCGACGAGGAGAAGGTGACCGCGTCGAGACCCGCCAAGCGTCCGTCCTCGGGTGAGGGGACCGGCACCGGCGGGACCCCGCGCCCGACGTCGACGACCTCGACCGCTGCAACCGACTGCCTCAGGGACTCGACGTAGTCGTCGTCCTCTCCGGCAAGGCGCACCACGATTGCTGTTCCGCTGCCCGGATGCGCGCTCTGGACCCGGTTGGGCTCGACCGAATCCGCCACGATCCCATGCCGGCGGAGATGGGCCGCGACCTCGGAGCTGCGGGCCACGACCTCGACCCCGGCGAGGAGCCGGATGTCGTCTCCGGCCTCCACGAGAGTCCGGACGAGCATGTCGACCGCCACCGTTGAGGTGAGCACAACACTGGGGACCGCCTGGCCCCGCAACGCCCCGACGAGCGCCTGCGTGGGATCACGCTCTTCGGGTGGACCGAAGGACAGGACCGGCACGTCGAAGGCGAGAGCCCCCTCGGCCCGCAGGAGAAGCGACAGGGAGGACTGGCGCTCGAGGCTCCGGGGCACGGCTATCCGCCAGCCCGAAAGCCTTCTCGCGCTCGAACCTCGCCGCATGACCTCGGGTGCGAGGAGGTCCCCGAGAGCGGGGACCATGTCGTCCATGAGGGCGACGTGCTCCCCGACGACTATCACGGCGGGAGACTCGACTGCTTCGCGCGAGAAGACCTCGGCGGCGTCTCCGAGCGTCGCTCGGACGACGGCCTGCCGGTCCGTCGTCGCGTGCGAGATAGCTGCAACGGGGGTGTCGGGACTCCTCCCACCGGCGATCAGCCGGGCCGAGTACGCACCGACCGTTCCGACGCCCATCAGCACGACGATTGCACCCTCGAGGCGACCGAGCATCTCCCAGTCGACGGGATGGCGGGATTTCGCCGGATCCTCGTGTCCCGAGACGACTGTGAACAAGGGCGCCAGGCCACGGTGGGTCAGCGGGACACCCGCAGCGGTCGGCGCCGCGATGGCTGAGCTGACACCCGGTACGACATGGACGGGAACGCAGCTCTCGACACAGTGCCTGACCTCCTCGAAGCCACGGCCGAAAACGAATGGATTTCCCCCCTTCACTCGCGCCACGACCCGCCCGGCGCGTGCCTCCTCGACGAGGCGCCTCGAGATCTCGTCCTGAACGGGTTGGGACCGCCCCGGCTGCTTGCCCACGTCCACGAGCTCGGTGGTCGGCCTGACGAACCTTCGGAAGGCGGACCCGGCGAGCCTGTCGAAGAGGACGATGTCGGCCTCGCGAAGCGCGTCGAGGGCTGCAACCGTGAGCAGACCGGGCGCACCCGGCCCGGCCCCGATCAGTATGACTCGACCGGGGGCGTTCACGTCCGACTACTCCGTTCAGCCTCTCTCTCCCGCGTGGTGCGGGTGCGCCGGACCCGTCTGCGCCCCAAGCCTCTGCGCCTCCCCGATTCCAGGGTCACGAGCTCATCGTCGAGGTCCGCGTCGGGGACGGACGCCCAGTGGAGACCGTCTCGGATCGCCATCGCGACCGGAACCGCCACGATCAGTCCCAGCAACCCCGCGGTTCCCGCGCCGACGATCAGAGCGACGAGGACGACGAGAGTCGGCAGCCGGTGGACGTCGCCGACGATGCTCGGCGCGAACCAGTAGTAGTCGGCGAGCTGCACGGCAGCGAGCCCGAGGAGTGTGAGCAGAGCCCAGTCCCACCCTCCCAGGGACCACGCGAGCAGGACCGGCGGGATCGCTGCCACGACGGGACCGACGCCGGGTACGAGATTGGCAATCCCGCTGAGGACTCCAAGGGGGACGAAGTACGGAAGGCCGAGCATCCACATGACGAGGGTCTTGACGGCCCCGACGATGAACGCATCGAGCAGCTGGCCGCGGATGTAGCCCGTGGTGCCCCTCGAGATCGAGCGCAGCACCCCTCGCGCGCGGGCGTTCTCGGGTCTGTCCATCCATCTGTTCGCACCAGCGGTGAGCTGTGGCAGATCCTTGACCACGAGGAACGAGACGACGAACCCGATCAGGAGTGCGGTCATCACCCCGATCGCGGAGCCGAAGAGCCCCACGATGCCGTCGGCGAGGCTCTCCCCGAAGTCCCCAGATCGATCCGTGACGCTTTCCCTGAATCGACCGATGGCGTCTCCGGCGGCGTCGGAGACACCGCTCATCTGCTCTTCCAGCGTATCGAGGCGGCCCGCGAGGCGGTCGGCAACGTTGGGTACGTCAACCGCGAGTTTTCCGACCTGGGAGACGAACGGGGGACCGACGAGCCAGGCGAATCCCACGATGATCGCCAGCATGGCAGCGTACGTGGCGAGCACGGCGAGGGTCCGGGGGACGTGGCGGCTCACCAATGCCTCGACCACGGGTGAGGCGAGGACGCCCAGAACGACGACCGCCACGGCAGGCGCCACGAGCCAGGAGAGACGCCGGAGTACGAGGATGGCTATCAAGGCGGCGATGCCGATCCCGACAACGGACCAGGCGTGCCGGCCGACGCGTTCGATCTTGTCACGGACGTCGGGTGCGCCCACGTCTTCGGCGAGAGCACCCGGCGGTTCGATCCCGAGTATCTCCGGGGGATCGACATGCTCATGGTCGGCGAGGGAGGACGAAGGTGCCACAGATGCGCCTCCGGTGCCCCCGGCCTGAGTCTCCACCTCGTCGCCGGGTCGGGACGTCATGGGTTCCACGCCAAGAGATTGGCAGAAACGCGCGGGGGGTTCGACGGATTCACGCCGCGACGGAGCTATAAGAGTGCACCGACCAGACCAAGGACGAACCATCGGCGCAGTAGAGATCGAGGCCCTACACAAGTCTTTCGGCCGATTGCCGGTCCTGCGCGGACTCGACATGGATGTCCCCGAGGGCTCGATCTGCGGCTTCCTCGGTCCGAACGGTGCAGGGAAGACGACGACCATACGAACCCTGCTCGGGCTCGTTCGCCCAGACTCGGGGTCGGTCTCGGTTCTCGGCCACGAAGTTCCCGCCGATATCGTTGGGCTGCGCGGGCAGGTGGGGGCGGTGGTCGACAGGCCGGCCGTGTTCCCGCCCCTCACGGGCCGGACGAACCTGCGTGTAATCGGAGACCTCACGGGTGGGGTCCCGGATTCGAGGATCGATGCTCTTCTGGACCTAGTCGACCTGCACTCGGCGGCGGATCGTAAGGCAGGGACGTACAGCCACGGGATGAGGCAGCGCCTCGCGCTCGCCGGCGCATTGCTCGCCGAGCCATCCCTTCTCGTCCTGGATGAGCCCGCGACCGGGCTCGATCCTGCCGGACAGCGCGATCTCCGCAGGATCCTCGGCAAGTGCCGCGACGGAGGAGCCACCGTGCTGCTCTCGAGCCACCTGCTCCCCGAGGTCCAGATGCTCTGCGACCACATCCTCATAATCCGTGAGGGTGTGCTGATCGCAGCCGGGGACACCGATGATCTCCTGGCAGGGGCAAGTGGCTTCTCGTGGCACGTGGAGGTCGGGACGGGTAATGAGGTGGAGGCGTGTCGAGCTCTCGCCTCCGGCGGCCTCGCCGCCAACCAGGCCGCCCCCGGATACCTTGTCGTCGACTCCGACGATCCAGCGGCGATCACTCGCATCCTGGGCGAAGCTGGGATCTGGCTGCGCGGCCTGACGCCCGGGGGCGCTGACCTCGAGTCACTCTTCCTGCGCCTCACCGACGCACCGGACGGCCTGCGTGACGAGGCCGCTGGGACGGGACCGAGCGTGGCAGCCGACCCGGGAGCGGCCGGATGAACGGTCTCGTGACCGGGGAATGGCGCAAGGTCACGCTCCGCCTCCTGCCCTACGGGATGCTTGCGCTGGGAGTCGCCTATCTGGCGCTGACGCTCGTACTCGTGCCCGTCCTGACCTCGGTCCTGCCGTCTGAGGCCATGGGTGGTCAGGACATGAATGCCTTTCTCGAGAACGTCAGGTCCCCCGGTGGATATCCCTTCGCCGCCCAGCAGGCGGTCGGGCAGGCGGCTGTGTTCATCGTCGTGTTCGTGGCCATCGTCGTGGCAGGTGAGTACACCTGGGGAACCCTGACCCTCACATTCTCGATCGAGCCCCGCCGGTACCGCGTGCTGCTTGCAAAGCTCCTGGTCCTCAGCGGCCTCGCTGTCATGGGTGTGGGGGTCTCCTTCGCTCTCGGCCTGATGATGGTCTCCGCCGTACAACCGCTCCTTCCGGCAGACGCCACGTCGACGATGAGCGGCTCGTGGCTGGGCCCCACCCTGCGGGCATTCCTTGCCGGACTTCCATCGGTGGTCGTGTGGGTGTGCGTGGCCACGGCCCTCGCGATCCTGACGCGCAACGCCGGCGCGGC
>QWHP01000516.1 GCA_021404985.1 Actinobacteria bacterium ATB1 | reverse complement strand
ATCGTGAACGAGGTGGCGAAGCCGATCAATCCCGCCGCTGTCGTCCTGAACAACGTCTTCTTCGTCCCGGAGCAGAAGGCGTACCGGCCGAACTGGGACTCCTACAGACGCGATCCCGGCAAGGTGGCCGAGCTCCTCGAGAAGGCCGGGTTCACGAAGGGGGCCGACAACGTCTGGGCGCGCGGGGATCAGAGGCTGTCGTTCATCCTGTCGACGACGAAGGGCAACTCTCTGAGGAAGAGAACGGCCGACATCCTCAAGCGCCAGCTCGCCGAGGTGGGCATAGAGCTCCAGGTCGACGAGCTCGACGCCGCGAGCCTTTTCGATCGTCTGCCCAACTGCGAGTACCAGGTAGCGCTCTTCGCCTACCGCGGGAGCCCCGATCCCGGCTGGGCGAACAACCTCTACCGTAACGACCAGAGGTCCTGCCCCGGTGAGGGGCAGAACGTGGAGGGCGAGAACTCCCTCGGCTACCGCGACGTCGAGGTGAGCGAGATCCTGCGCGCAGCGGACGCCGAACCCAACCAGCGCAAGCGTGCGCAACTCTACGACACCGCAGACGAACTGATCGCGAAGGACATCCCCACGCTGCCTCTCTACCAGAACGCCACGGTCCTCGCCTTCGACCGTGGATATGTGAACCTGGTGGACAACCCGACGATCCAGGGTCCGACCTGGAACTCCCAACAGTGGTGGCTGCGCCGTGCCTCGGGGGAGACGTCGACGACGACTTCGTCCTCTACGACGTCGGCCCCCCAATGACGTGGGTGGATCGAGACACCACAGAGGTGATGAAATCCACCCAGGTGGCTGCGTTCGGCGTTCAGCGTCTCTTTCACCCGCCGGAGAGGCGGTCCGGGCGTGAGATGGCGTCGAGCTCATCGGCGTCGAAGCCGAGATCCTCGAGGGCTTCCCTCAGACCGAGGCCGCGGTCGTTGGCGTGACGCACGACGCGTGCGACCGTCTCGTAGCCGAGTGCGGGTGCGAGAACGGTTGCGGACATGAGCGACCTCTCGGCCAGTGAACGCATACGGTCGGGATCGGGCTCCAGGCCGGCGACCAGGCGGCTCGTGAAGGAACGGATGCCTGCCGCGAGGAGCTCGACCGAACCCAGGACGGAGTGCGCGAGCAGCGGCTTGGCGAGGTGGAGCTGCAGGGTGCCGCGGAGGCTTGCTGCGGTCGCTGCAGCGTCATTCCCCACCACCTGGGAGCAGATCATCAGCAGGGACTCGCACTGTGACGGGTTCACCTTGCCGGGCATCATCGAGCTGCCGGGTTCGTTGGCGGGGAGGAGGAGCTCCCCGAGGCCGCTGCGCGGTCCGGATGCCAGCCATCGGATGTCGTCGGCGATCTTCGCGAGGCTCACGGCGAGGTTGCGCAGGGCGGACGACATGTGGAGGAGTGCGTCGTGCGCTGCGATCCCCGCGAAACGGTTCACGGCGGGAACGAACGCGATACCGGTCGTCTCGGCGAGGAGCTGTGCAACCCTGGCCCCGAACCCCGCAGGCGCGTTCAAGCCGGTTCCGACGGCGGTTCCGCCTACGGCAAGGCCGAGAAGCCCGTCTCTGGCGGCGAGCACGCGGCTCGTGGCGTCCTCGATCTGCGTCGCCCAGCCGGAGACCTCCTGTCCGAATGTCATGGGAAGGGCGTCCTGAACGTGAGTGCGTCCTGTCTTCAGGACGTCTCCGTACGAGCGGCTCTTCTCGTTCAGGAGGTCGAAGAGGTCGTCCAGTGACGGGACGAGGTCGCGTCGGAGAGTCTCACACACGGCCACATGGATCGCCGTCGGGAAGACGTCGTTGCTCGACTGCGACCGGTTCACGTGGTCGTTGGGGTGCACCGGGCCGGATGTCGTGACCGTACCGGTGGTGATCTCGTTCGCCCGGGCGGACAGCACCTCGTTCACGTTCATGTTCGTCTGCGTGCCGCTCCCGCTCTGCCAAACGGGGAGAGGGAACTCCTCCGGGCCGAGGACACCCGACACGACGTCCTCTGCTGCTGCGGCGATCAACCCC
>QWHP01000051.1 GCA_021404985.1 Actinobacteria bacterium ATB1 | reverse complement strand
CCACTCAGTAAATGGGATGAAGACGCTGCGCCTGCGCTCGCGCCTGCTGCCAATGATGGACCTGGCGGCCTCGCTCGGCGATACGCGCCCGAAGGGTATCGACTTCGGCCGGTTCGTGGTCGCCGCCCGCCATGGCGAGCGCCAGGTGGCCTTCATGGTGGATCGTCTGCTCGGGGAGCAGGACGTGGTTGTGAAGTCGCTCGGTGAGCTCGTCGGCAACCGCCGGGGCATCACCGGAGCGACCATTCTCGGCGACGGCTCGCTCGGGCTGATTGTCGATACAGCCAGCCTGGTCAACGAACAGGCGATGCTGGCCACCGCCTAATACTTCGCGGAGCAATTCGTGGTCGTTCGAGACGTCCGGGGCCCCACCCCGGCTTGGCCGTCGAGCGGGAGCGACGAACAGGAATCGGAGGAGCAGTTATGCATGATGACTTGATCCAGACACTTTCGGTGGTGGCCAAAGATGGCGCCTTCCGGGCTGGCCGGGGCCTTAGCGGGCTGATGGGGCAAGAAATCCGGATCCACGTCCCGAACGTTCGCAGTGGCACCAAGAGTGACGCCTGCGACGCTGTTGGTGGCGAGGAAGCGACGGTACCCGTAGTCGCCTGCCTCCAGCGCGAGGATCCGTTCCGCGGCGTAACGTCCCTGCTGCATTGCCGGTGGCGCGAGCATCGGCAGCTCCCCCTCTTCCACCGTCGACGCAGCGTTGTCCCCCACCGCGAATGCATCCACGCGCCCGGCAATACCCAGCCGTTCGTCGACTGAGACGCGCCGACTCCGGGCATGGGGCGCGGCGAGCTCCTCGGCGAGCCCCGCAGGGCGGACACCCGCGGACCAGACGAGTGTCCTGGCCCGCACGACCTCCCCGTCCGAGAGCGTGACAGTCTCGGCGTCGGCGTGGGAGACGAGGGTTGACAGGCGGATCTCGACACCCCGGCGTTTGAGCGCCTCGGCTGCATGCCTGCCCGAGGCCTCGGAGAACGGGGGAAGCAGCCTGTCCTGGCCCTCTACGAGGATCACGCGGAAGAGGTTCGACGGGATCTCCGGATACTCGAGCGGGAGGACCAGGCGGCCGAGCTCCGCGAGGGCGCCCGCGTACTCGACGCCCGTCGGACCGCCTCCGGCGACGACGAATGTGATCCAGGGTGCGGGGTCGCGGCCCGCCGATGTCGCCTCCTCGAGACAACGCAACGTGTGGTTGCGCAGCGTGAGCGCCTCGGGCAGCGTCTTGAGCCCCAGCGCGGCGGCCTCGATCGCCTGGTTGGAGAAGTAGTTCGCCTCCGTCCCGGCCGCCACGACGAGCCGGTCGTAGCCGATCTCGTCACCCTCGCCCGTGCGCACCTTGCGCGCATCGAGGTCGATCCCTGTCACGACCGCCTGCCTGAAGCGCACGTTGGGGGAGCCCCGGAACACCTTGCGCAGCGGCATGGCGATGTCGGAGGGATTGAGCAGGCAGGTGGCAACCTGATAGAGGAGCGGCGTGAAAAGGTGATAGTTCGTCCGGTCCACGAGGAGGACGTCGACGGGACGGCCGTCGAGGCCGCGTGCGCAGGCGAGACCGGCGAAGCCGGCACCGACGATGACCACACGCGGTTTGCCCATGCGGCGAGTCTGCCACCTGCGCGCGATCTCGACTCAAGTCGGCGCCCCGGGTGTGTCGATCACGCGGACATGAGGAGACTCGGACTGGTTGTTGCCGCAGGTTTAGCCGGGCTGAGCCTGGCCGCCTGCGGAACGCAGGGCAGCAGCGGCAGCGAACAGCCCGCCGTGACGCAGCCGGCTGCCACGTCGACCACCGCGCCCGGGAGCGGTTACGGCGGCAGCAGTGTGCCCTATGGGTCTGCGGTGGACAAGGCGAACGACACCGCCCAGGATGCAGAGGAGCGCAGCGGGCAGCTCGAAGAGATGGGTGGACCCTGAGCCGGAGCGTTCGACTGGTATCGTTCTGGCTTCGGATCCACGGGGGCGTGATTGGTCGAAGGCTTCGTTCACCATGACTTCTCGAGCGTCGCCGACCTCTTCCAGCGACAGATCCGGCGCGGCCGTCCGGGGACCGGCGCGTCCCTGACGATCTATCACCGCGGCGAGAAGGTCGTCGACTGCTGGGCCGGCGAGGCAGGCGAGGATCGCCCGTGGAGGGAGGACACGGTCGCCATGTGCTTCTCCACGTCCAAGGGCGTCGCTTCGACCGCTCTCCACGTCTGTGCCGATCGTGGCCTCGTCGACTACGAGACCCCCGTGGCCAAGTACTGGCCGGAGTTCGCCGCCGAGGGCAAGGAGAACGTGACGGTCAGGCACGTCCTGAGCCACAGTGCCGGACTGCACGGGGTCAGGGTCCTCGTCGACAGGGCGGAGCGCATCCTCGACTGGGACTTCATGACCGACGCGCTCGCCGCGGCCCGGCCCGCGTACACACCCGGAAGCAGGAGCGGCTACCACGCCCTCACGTACGGCTGGCTCGTCGGCGAGATCGTGCGCCGTGTTTCCGCCCGGCCGATCGAGGACTTCGTCCGGGAGGAGATCGCCGAGCCGTTGGGTCTCGACGGCATGTGGTTCGGCCTTCCCGAGGCCGAGCGCCATCGTGCAGCCGAGATGGCGGGTCCGATGTTCCCCGAGGAGGCACTCTCACGCCTGCACTGGCTCGGAACGCTCGGGGGTAAGTTCCTCTCCGCGGTGCGCTCGCCGATCAACACGAGACGCATGGTCAACGCCATGGTCCCGCACGGCATCCAGAACCTGCTCTGGGACGGTGAGATAAGGGATGCCGTGATCCCGTCCGCCAACGGCTTCTTCACGGCGCGGTCGCTGGCGAGGATGTACGCGGTGCTGGCGCAGGGAGGCGGGCTCGACGGCGTGGACCTGATGTCGCGTGAGACGGTGCGTGCGATCGGCGAGATCCAGACACGCCGCCTCGATCTCGTGGTCGTGATGCCCATGCGCTGGAGGTTGGGTTACCACATGGTCGGAACCACGCGGGGGATCCTTCCGCACGCATTCGGTCATTACGGCTACGGCGGGTCGGGGGCGTTCGCAGACCCGAGCCGGGAGCTCGCCATGGCTTTCGTGCCCAACTCCGGTGGAGGTACGCCCATGGGCGACCTTCGCCTGCTGTCCCTTGGCGCGGCGGCGGTCAGTGCTGCCGACCGGCGCCGCTGGCAGCGACGCCGGGACACAAGCGGAGACCTGACCCCGCGAGTCAGGTCAGTCGGCGTGCCAGGGTGAGGCCGTCGCCGAGGGGGAGGATGAGCTGCTCGACACGGTAGTCCGCTTGCACATGCTCGTTGAAAGCCCGGATCGCCTTCGTGTCATCGTCCTGAGCCGTCGGCTCCGCGACAGCTCCGAACCAGAGCACGTTGTCGGCGAACAGGAGCCCCCCGGGCCGGAGGCGCGGGACGAGCTCCTCGTAGTAGTCGATGTATCCGCCCTTGTCAGCATCGATGAAGGCCAAGTCGAGATAGGGCTGTGCAGGGAGGGACCTCAGGGTCTCGATCGCTGGCGCGACCCGCAACTCGATACGGTCGGCGAGGCCAGCGCGCGTCCAGTACTCGCGTGCCATCGAGGTCCACTCCTCACTCACGTCGCAGCAGAGGAGGTGCCCGTCGGGGCGCAGGCCCTTGGCGATGCAGAGGGCGCTGAAACCGGTGAATGTCCCGACCTCGACGGCGTCCCGCGCGCCCGTGATGCGCGCCATCATGGTCAGGAGGAGACCCTGGTCGGGGGAGATCTGCATGAGGGACAGGCCGCCGAGTGCCTGCGTGTCCCGGACGAGCTCACGCTGGACGTCGTCGAGCTCGATGGAGTGCTCGAGGACGTAGGCGTGGACGTTCGCCGGCAGGTGAAAAGACTTCGGCTGGTCCGCCATGCGGCAATACTGCCGCGTCAGGCCACCAGCGAGGGGTCCAGTTCCGTCGCCGAGTCGAGGTTGTGCTCGTGCTGGATCACGCCGAGCGCCTCGAAATGGGGCCTGACCCTGTCCGTCAGGAGCCCGAGCTTGTTGATGTTCGGCACGATCTTGGAGAACAGCATCTGGCGGAAGGCGATCATCGGGAAGGCCTCGTTCGCGAACTTCTTGCCCTCCTCGACGTCGATCCCCATCCGCTCCCAGACGTCGTCGAGCAGGAACCTGTCCCGCATGAGGGTCGAGGCTTCGATCACGAAGTCCTCGCGCTCACGGATCTCCACCGAGGTCATCTCCTCGTAGATGCCTTGGAGGCTCAGGACTCCGAAGGCGACGTGCCGGGCCTCGTCGCGCATGATCAGGTCCGTGATCTGCTTCACGATCGGATCCTGGAACATCACGTTCGCCAGGCCAAACGCCGCGAGGGCGAGCCCCTCGACCATGATCTGCATGCCGAGGTAGGTGATGTCCCAGCGTGTCTCAGTCACGATGTCCTCGAGGAGCGCCTCGAGGGGCTTGCTGATCGCGTAGCTGTGCCGCAGCTTCTCGCAGAGGTACTTCGCGTACGCCTCGACGTGCCGTGCCTCGTCCATCACCTGAACCGCCGCGTAGTACTTGGCGTCGATCGTGGGTGTCGTCTCGACGAGGCGCGCCGTGGCGATGAGTGCCCCCTGCTCGCCGTGCATGAACTGGCTCACCATCCAGGACTGCATCTCCCAGCGGAACCGAGTCTTCTCGTTCCCGGGAAGGGACTCAAGCGGGGAGCCCTTGATCATCTGGTCCACGAGGTCCTGCATGCCCTCGAAGCCGGGTGGGGGCGGAATCTCCTCGCCGAAGTTGACCTCCGGCGTCCAGTCGACGTCGGTCTGGACGTTCCAGTGGCTCGCCTTGCCCTTCTCGTAGAGCTTGGTCAGAGCCGGGTTCTTCTGCACGTAGTCCCACGTGAAGAGGACGGGCGCAGACGTGTCGATCTCGAGCAGGCTCATGAGTCGGTACCCCTCCGGTCGTGTGAGCTTGCCCGGATCCTACAGTTGACTGACCGGAGAGTCAACAAGCTTGGGCGATTCCTTCACACCGAGAAGCCTCGTGTCGTGGTCCGGATGAGCTGGTCGACGACTTCGTCCATCGGGTGGCGGCCTCCGATCATGTCGCCACCGACCTGCTGGAAGACGAGTGCGGAGACGAGGAGCGCGGCCGCCACCTGCGGGTCGAGCTCGGGGTCGAAGTCGACCGCACGCGAGAACGCCTCGCCGAGGAGCTCCTCGAAACGGGCGACGAGCTTCTGGAGACGGCGGAGTGCCTCTCGGTTGCCGGACACGGCAGATCGCACGAGAAGCTGGACCTCGTCGCGGTGCGCAGCGAGGACGCGACGCGACTCTGTCACGACGAGGCGGACGATCTCCCCGACAGGTGTGCCCTCCTCGACGACCGATGGGATCGCCTCGATCACGGTCTCCATCGGGAAAGCCTCGATGCCCTCGAGGAAGAGAGTCTCCTTCGACCCGAAGTAGTGGTAGAGGAGACCTTTCGTCACCCCCGCATCGGCAGCCACGTCTTCGAGGCTCGTCCCCTCGAAACCCTTCTCGGCGAAGTGGCGTACGGAGATCGCCAGCAGCTCACCTCGTCTCTGTGCCGCCTGGCGAGCGCGACTCGTGCTCGACGCCATCATGCGAGCGTAGCCCCGACACGAGTCTGACGGAGTTTCCGGTCAGGACCCCGAGCGCGACACCCCCAACCACATCGAGGGGCAGGTGTGCTCCCACGTAGAGCCGTGCGAAGGACACGATCCCGACGAGAACCCAGGCCGACAACCTGGCCGCGGGCGGGAGGGAGGGGCCCGCGGCCGAGACCAGTGACGCGGCCACGGCCGCATGACCCGAGGGGAACCCGAGGCCTGTCCACTCGTGGCCTCTCACCTTGACATCGTCCATGTGGCCGTCCGGCCTGTCGCGTTGGGCGATCTGTTTCACGACACGCGCGAGGACCCATGCCCCCAGCCCGGCGAGTGCCAGCCTCCATGCGAGGGCGGGTCGCCTCCGCCACCACGCGGCCGCAGCGGTTATCGGGACCGCACCGAACCACCCTGCCTGCATCAGGACGTAGACGACCGGATTCAGGCCGTCGGGCGACGCGTTCACGACCCGGAAGGCCTCGCGTTCGGCCTCGTGCAGGTCACCGGTCCTCGCCTGGGCGGTGGTGACGGCGAGGGCTGCGGCCCCGAGGAGCATCGCTGCCGTCTCCCGGGCCGTCCCCGGTGCCGTCCCACGTGCGGTCCCACGTGCGGCCTTGGTCTTCCTGGCGGAACTCATCCGGGGATTCTTGCAGGCCGTATCTACCCTTCTGACCGTGCAGTCATCCCTGTCCAGGAACGAGCTCCGGGAACGCCTCGCTAATGCGGCGCTGGAGCTCGTGGACATCCCGTCGGAGAGTGGCCAGGAGGCGGGCATAGCCGACCACGTGGAAGCTCGCCTCGCCGCGTCCTGTCCCTCGGGACTGGCTGTCACGAGGGACGGCAACGCGGTCTTGGCGTTGCCCGCCGGGTTCGTGCCCGGCTCCGGCATTCCGCTCGTGTTGTTCGTCGGTCACCTCGACACAGTTCCGGCACAGGAGAACCTCCCGGGCCGGATCCGTGACGAACAAGTTCACGGGCTCGGCGCCGCAGACATGAAGGGTGCGCTCTCAGTCATGCTCGAGCTGGCCGCCTGGGTGTCGGACGGCCATCGTGAACGGGCCCTCGATGCCGGCTTCCTCTTCTACGACAAGGAGGAGCTCCCGGTGGTCCAAAGCGGGTTGACCCCGCTCTTTCGTTCCCATCCGGAGATCACGTCCGCCGGGTTGGCCGTCGTCATGGAGCCCACCGGTGGTGAGATCCAGGCGGGTTGTCTCGGCAACATTCAAGCCGACGTCGTCTTCCGGGGGAGGTCCGGCCATTCGGCACGGCCCTGGCTGGCCGAGAACGCGATCCACAAGGGGATCCTTGCCCTCGCCGACCTCAGTCGCCTCGAGCCTGTCGACGACGTCGTCGACGGCTTGACCTACCGCGAGGTGTGCAGCGTGACGAGGATCGGCGGCGGCCTGGCGTCGAACGTGATCCCGGACGAGATGAGCGCCCACGTCAACTTCCGCTACTCGCCGCGCCGCAGCCCGGAGGAGGCCGAGGTGAGGCTTCGCGAGCTCGTGCCCGGCGACGAGGTGACTGTCGTATCGAACGCCTCGGGCGCCATGCCAGGCGGCGACAACCCCCTTCTGGAACGCCTCCGAGACGTTTCCGGAGCATCCGTGACACCGAAACAGGCCTGGACCGACGTCGCCCAGTTTGCAACCCGAGGCCTCGATGCCGTCAACTTCGGTCCCGGTGACCCGAGGTTGGCCCACACACGAGAGGAGAGCGTGAGCATCGACGCGCTCGTGGATACGTTCGACGTGCTGTCACGATTCCTGGTCACATCCTGACGATGAACGAAGTCGAACCGCTCAACCCCGTCCTGTCGGAGCTGCAGAACGCGGCGTTCGGTTCGCTCGGCGACTTCAAGACGCGCCTCGCTCACGTGCCCGAGGACCTCGTGGACCTCAGCGTCGGGGACCCCGCCGCACTCCCGCCGGAACCGATCACAGCCGAGATCGCAGAGCGTCTTGCCGACCGTTCCACCTATCCGCTCGCGGTCGGGGTCCCGGAGCTGCGGGAAGCCGTCGCTGCGTGGTATGCCGCCCGCTTCGGTGTCGAGATCGACCCTGACACCGAGATCGTGCCCACGGTCGGCTCGAAGGAGGCGATCGCCCACTTCCAGCATGTCGTGTGCGGCGGTGACAGGGACGCGGTCGTCGTCACCGAGCCGGGTTACAACACCCCTGCGCGCAGCGCCCGCTTTGCCGGCGCGGATGTCGTCACCGTGCCACTGTCACCGGGGAACGGCTGGCTCCCCGACCTCGATGCAGTGCCCGCGGCGCTTTGGACCAAGACCGCGGTGCTCTGGCTCAACTATCCGAACAACCCGACCGGGGCTGTCGCCCCCCTGGAGCTCCTTGAGCATGCGGCCACGCTCGCAGTCCGCCACGGGTTCTGGTTGGCTGCCGACGAGCCCTACACCGAGATCTGGTACGACGCGCCGCCTGCCTCCGCGCTCGAGGTCGCCGACAGGTCGCGCGTCGTGGCTTTCACCTCCCTGAGCAAACGGTCGGGCCTGACCGGGTTCAGGAGCGGAGCGCTCGTCGCGCCTGCCGGGCTCGTGCGGGCGATCCGTCTCTTCCGCGCCAACTACGGGCTCGCCCCGACGCACTTCGTCCAGCACGGCGCTGTCGCCGCGTGGCGAGACGAAGAGCATGTGGCGGCGATGCGGGACGTCTACAGGCGGCGCCACGACCTGTTCGTGGAGGCTCTCGATTCGCGCGGGATCGAGTTCTGGGGTCGCCACGCGACGCTCTACGTCTGGGCGCGGGTGCCGTCCGACACCGACTCGGAGGGCTTCGCGCTGCGATGTCTCGAAGCGGGCGTGGCCGTGACGCCGGGCAACTGGTTCGGGCAGGGCGGCGAAGGATTCGTGAGGATCGCGTGCGTGGCATCCGATGCCGAATGCGAGCGTGCCGCGCAGATCCTCGCGGGACTCTGGCTTTGAGTGCGCTACTTTGCATAGCAGGTCTCTTGGTTCTCGACCACAGGAGCTGGCGTGAGTAACAAGGACGAAACGGTGTACCTGCGCTATGGCGACGACGAGATCGAGCTTCCCGTCGTCCGGGGAAGCGAGGGCGAGCTCGGCCTCGACATAGGAAGGCTCAGGGGCCAGACCGGGCTCGTGACTCTCGACGAGGGCTTCGTAAACACCGCATCGTGCAAGTCCTCGATCACGTACATAGACGGAGAGAAGGGGATCCTCCGTTACCGGGGCTACGACATCACCGAGCTCGCGGAGCACGGCTCGTACCTCGAGACGTCGTATCTGCTCATCTGGGGTGAGCTCCCCGACGAGGAGCAGCTCGCCGCGTTCCGGACGGGCATACGCAAGCACACACTGCTCCACGAGGACATGAAGCAGTTCTTCCGCGCCTTCCCAAAGGAGGCGCATCCGATGGGGATCCTCTCCTCCGTTGTCAGTGCCATGAGCACCTTCTACGAGGACGCAGAGAACAGGTACGAGCCCGATGCCACGGAGCTCTCGATCACAAGGCTCATGGCGAAGCTCCCGACGATCGCTGCCTACTCGTACAAGAAGTCGATCGGACAGCCGTTCATCTACCCGAACAACTCCCTCGATCTCATCCAGAACTTTCTCACGATGATGTTCGCGGTCCCGTCGGAGCCCTACCACGTCGACGATGAGGTCGTGACTGCCCTCAAGAAGCTCCTCATACTCCACGCGGACCACGAGCAGAACTGCTCGACGTCCACCGTCCGTCTTGTCGGGTCGAGCCATGCGAACGTCTATGCAGCGGTCGCTGCCGGGATCAACGCCCTCTGGGGGCCGCTGCACGGCGGCGCGAACCAAGCCGTCATCGAGATGCTCGAGGACATCCGCGCCGACGGCGACGTCGACAAGTTCGTGAAGATGGCCAAGGACCCCGATGACGAGTTCCGTCTCATGGGTTTCGGGCACCGCGTGTACAAGAACTACGACCCGCGCGCCCGGATCATCAAGGAACAGGCCCACAAGGTGCTCGAGAGGATGGGCCGGAAGGACGTCCTGCTCGAAATCGCCCTCCAGCTCGAGGAGGTCGCGCTCGCCGACCCGTACTTCGTCGACCGCCGTCTGTACCCGAACGTCGACTTCTACTCCGGCCTCATCTACAGGGCGATGGGATTCCCCACGAACATGTTCCCCGTCCTCTTCGCCATCGGGCGCCTCCCCGGCTGGATAGCGCAGTGGCTCGAGATGATGCAGGACCCGAACCAGCGGATCGGGCGCCCCCGCCAGATCTACGTTGGTCCGACGGAGCGCCGCTACCACCCGATCTCGGAGCGCTGACCGGTTTCAAACCAGGTCCGGGTTGAGCGTGTACTCGCCGGTGATCGACGCGGAGTCGAGGATGTGACCTTCGATCGCCTCGAGGACGGCCGGGCCGTCGAAGGGCGCCTCGATGTCGAGGCGGTCCGTGTCGAGCGCGTAGACCGTGAACCGGTAGTGGTGGACGATCTCGTCGTTCCACGGCGGGCACGGGCCGTCGTAGCCGTAGTAGTCCCCACCCATGCCCTCGTCTCCCGCGAACCATTGCGTGTAGCTGTTCAGGCCGTGGCGGCCCTCGGGTGCTGAGTCGGCGGGCTTGCCACGGGGGACGATCGCCGAGCTGTGCGTGCCCTCGGCGACCTCGCCGACAGCGGGATCGACGTCGATCAACACCCAGTGATAGAAGTCGGTCCGGGGCAGGTCGGCAGGTACCGTGCGGCCCTCCTGGTTCACGTCGTCGCCCCTGGTCGGGACGTCGTAATCGTGACAGATGACCACGACGGACTTCGTGCCGTCGGGTAGGTCGTGCCACGCGAGGTGCGGGTTGGCGTTGTCGGAGAGCTCGACTTTTTCTTCGGGATGGGGCACCGCGAAGGCGTACTTCCCGGGGATTCGGCCACCGTCCGTGAAGCTGTTGCTCGAGACCCTCATCTGACTCCTCCGTTGCTCAAGCCGCAAGATTGGCTGGGGCGAAGGAAGCTGTCAATGCTCTCGGGCATTCCCTTCGTGAACGTCTGTCTCGGGAAACGTGAGAACAGTCTCATAGATGCCTGTCGGGCCGAGCTGCCCAGCGACCCACGGTTTATCCCATCCCTCCAAGGGCGAGGAGTAGTTGTATACAACGATTTCGCGTTCGGAACGCCGGACGATGGCTGGAAAAGCGGTGTCACCCTTCGAGGGCAAGTCGAGAACCCATTCGACCGTCAAGTTGTCTTCGTCGATGCGCCAGAGTGATGTCCGCTTCGGTGTGAACCAGTAAATGGCCTCATAGACGAGGTGCTCCAA
>QWHP01000515.1 GCA_021404985.1 Actinobacteria bacterium ATB1 | reverse complement strand
AGGCGCCTCTGTTCGCACTGCAGCGCCTGCGGATCGGACTTCTTCCCCAGGGGAGACACCTGTCCCCACTGTTCTGCCGTGTCGGTCATCGAGACGGTGATCGACGGCGCGGGGGCCAGGCTGTGGGCGTTCACCACAGTCAACGCTGCACCACCCGGCTACGAGGGGCCGGTCCCGTACGGGTTCGGTGTGGTCGAGCTCCCGGGTGGGATGAGACTCGTGACGCGACTCACGGAGACCGACCATTCGGTGCTCGAGGAGGGGATGCCCATGGTCCTCACCCACGACGTCGTGGCGACCGACGCGGACGGAACCGAGGTGGTCTCGTGGGCGTTCGCCCCGGCGGGAGGGACGGAGCCTTGACGGTCGTCGTCAGCGGCGTGGGTACATACCCCTTCGGGCGCCACCCGGACGTGTCCATCGCGGACCTCGGTGCTGCAGCGCTGCGTCGTGCCATGAACGAGGCCGGAGTCGGACGGGGCGACTTCCAGGCTGCCTTCTGCGGGACAGCGTACGGCGGCGTTGCGACCGGCCATCGTGTCCTGGGCCGTCTCGGCCTCACGGGGGGGCCCATCTACGACGTCGAGGCGGGGTGTGCGAGCGGGGCGGCTGCTCTCCAACTCGCTGTGGGTGCGATCGAGGCGGGCCAGTACGATCGCGCGCTCGTGCTCGGTGTGGAGAAGATGCCCAAGGGCATGATCCGGTCCTCGTTCTTCGAGCCCTGGGTCGAGACCGCGGGTCTCAGTCCCGCTCCGGCCTATTTCGCGCTGCGCGCACAGCGCCTCCTGCGTGAGACCGGACTCACGAAGGCCGACCTCGCCGAGGTCGTGGTGAAGAACCGGGCGAACGGTGTCTTGAACCCCGATGCCATGTTTCGCAAGTCGGTGACGGCCGACGAGGTCTTGGCGTCCCGAGTCGTCTGCGAGCCCCTTCACCTGTGGATGCTCTGCAGCCCCAACGACGGCGCTGCGGCACTGGTCCTCGAGAGGGGAGCGGCCGGGGGCCCGGCGGTCGAGGTCGTAGCCGTCTCGTTGAGGTCGCACCTGCCGGGGAGCGTGCTCGGCGAGGCAACACCTCTGTCGGGGATACCCGACGACGAGATCACGCCTCCGACGACGCTCGCCGCCGAGGACGCCTACGGGACTGCGGGGCTGGGTCCCGGCGACCTCGACCTCGTGGAGTGCCAGGACACGGATGCGGCCCGTGAGCTCCTCGCCTGTGCGGAGCTCGGTCTGTGCCGGCCCGAGGAGCTCCCGGGTTGGGTCCATGACGGGAGGGCGCTTCCCGCCGGGCTGTTGCCCGTCAATGTGGGTGGGGGTCTCCTGTCGAAGGGGGAGCCGCTCGGCGCCTCTGCTCTCGGGCAGGTGGTCGAGCTCGTCCGGCAGCTTCGGGGGCAGGCGGGGGAGCGTCAGCTCGAAGGCGTCAGGGTCGGTCTCGGACACACGATCGGCCGCGGAGCGAACGCGTCGGTGACGATCCTACGCCGTGTCACCAGAGGATGACGAGCATGGCGCTCAGCACGATGGCGTACACCGCCTGTGCAGCGGTGACCGCCGTCCCGTTGCGGAGTGCGTCCCACTTCTCAACCCCCAACCCCCAAGCCCCCGCGGCGGCGAGCAGCCACGGGAAGTAGGGGAGCCAGATCCTCTCCGCCTCCGCCTTGGTCCTCCCGCTGAGATCCAGGAGGAGGAGCGCGGCGAGCGCCGCGGTCACCACCAGACCGAGCTGCGTCCTCCATCCCGTCTCGGGTGACCGGGGTCCGGGGCCGAGCATCCGGGCCGCGCGGCGCCGGGACCTCCTCGGTATCGGCGATCGAGGATCGCTGTTTGGGATGGCCGCTCAAGAGGGTCACGCGGGGTGTGTCCGCGGGCTGGCGGGTCCACGAGGTGCCGGTGCCGTACGGTCCCAGGCGCGGGGGCGTCTCGAAGGTCACGGGAACCGTCCGCGGGACGGTGGAGGCAGTACGACACATGAGGCGGGTGCTCGTCGCATGAAGGTCCCGGTCGCGATTCTCCACTCGCGG